>JBEKWX010000059.1:0-13195 GCA_049512675.1 Terriglobales bacterium
CAATTTCGTCAAGCGCGATGACTTTCTTCGTTTCCTGAAAGATGATGTGGAGGCCTGCTTCAAAGTGGCCGAGCAGTTAAGCGAGAATTATCACAATGCTTGTAAGGAAGTGCGCTGGCTGGGACTGTCACACTCGGCCGCCGAGAAACTGGCGAAACTGCTTCTGGAATTGAGCTCCAAGAACAGGCAATCCGTCAAAGGGGAGCCCTGGTTGAAGCTTAGACTCAGCCACGAGGAAATCGCGCAAATGATCGGACTTTCGCGAGAGACCGTCACCCGGGTTCTCGCGGATTTCAGGAAGCAGCGTCTTATCCAGCAAAATGGCTCTACGCTTGTGATCCCCGACCGCGTTGCGTTGAAGTCCCTGATCACAGTGAAGCGTGACCATTCTCGATTGGCGTAATCGCCTTCCATGAGAGAAGGTCGGTCGATGCCAAGTCAGTTCTGCCCGGTTCTTGTTGGTCACCTGTTTTTCCCCAGCCGAGCCGCTCCAACCTGCGCAGGTCAAGCTGCTACTGCGTCAACTTCCCGCAAATGGCCTAGTTGACTCGCGCAAGAGTTATGGACGTAGCCTTCCCACTGCGGGGCTAGACGGAAGCCGGTAAAATATCCGATTGAGCGTTGGCAGATTCGGCAGAGGCTGCGAGCGGTTGCGTGACGGCGTCTGCATTCCTCATGCCCGCACTCCGCGAAACAAATGGCCTCAGAATTCCCGGTTTCTAGCAGTACTGGAAGTGGTCTCATGTTTGTCACCTCCTTTGGTGCGCTCACCGTACCGCGTCGCCTTGCGGTCGTCAGTGTACTAACGCACAATTTTCGGTGGTTGTTTGTGCTCTAGCTCACAATTTGCTGTGGAAAAGCGGTGGGAATGACCTCCTTTCTCTCTTCAGCGGGTAGTGTTCCACTCGCAAGCTTCTCTGTGCAATGATGCGTATCACAGAGAGGGGGGTGAAAAAATGAGAGACCATCAAAGCAGTCGGTGATGCCCGTCACGTCCCGCGCCGCCGCCGCGCGCCTGCAATTCTTTTGTAGAGAGGCCGACTATGCCAACCGCCACCGAGTCGGAAGTCTATGAGGTCCTGCGCGAGGCTAAGCAACTCGCGCATTGTTACTACGCCTTAACCGGGAGGCCGCTAGGCGTTACGGGCAAGGTCGCGGAATACGAAGCGCACCGCCTTCTGGGCCTAGAACTAACCGAGGCCCGAAACGCTGGGTACGATGCCACGGAGCACGACAGCGCCGGGCGGCTTCGTAAGCTCCAGATAAAGGGCCGCCGCGTGTTGCCGGGCTGCAAACTGGGACAGCGCGTAGGACGTAATCGACGTTAACAAGGATTGGGACGCCGTGCTCATGGTCCTGCTAGACCTTGACGCCACGGCGATCTACGAAGCGCCCCGCGCACTGGTCCTTAAGACTCTTTCCGGGCCACGCTCCCGAGCGTGGAAAGAGCGCGGTGCACTGTCCGTCAGCAAGTTCAAAGTGATAGGGAAACTGCGCGGCCACCAGCAACGGAGGTAGAGCCGTAAACAGAGAGCATCTAGAACTGCAGGAGATTTTTGGTGTGCAAGTGGACATGCCCGGTTAGGTGGCTGCAACCTCAGCGGGCCACCGAAAACGGAAGCACCACCTCAAATTTGGTTCCCTTTCCGACCACGCCACTCACTTCGATGCGGCCATGATGTTGTTCAGCAATAAACGCGGCGGATGCCACATCGGTTAGATCGAAGGGCACTCATCTACTTCGGTGGTTCAAATCTATCCGGCATGACGATCCAACTGTTTGCGGTGCTCACCCGATCTTCTACCTGCTACAATTCCACCCGTGCGGACAATCCCGTCCAATCTTCCGTGGTGGGGATGGCTACTCTGTTCCCTTGCAACGTGGATAGTCTGCCTGATCGCCTCTTTTGCAGGGAAAGTTGTCGGAGGAAAAGAGGGAGGCGGCATTTCATTACTCTTGGCCTTCGCATCAGGTTTATCTGGTCTGTTTACCACAGTCATGTCGGTCGTCCTCTTCGTCAAGTGGGTCTCGACTAATTAATTTTCCCGAGCGACAGCCCTTTAGATCAGCAGCCATAGAGTTCACGGTCGCGTTTCCTTTTCTTTCTGCACAGTACGATTCCGCAGAATTCGTTCTGCTCCGGAACGGAGGTTTGAGGTGAGTGACCTTGCGTCCGGGCTGGTAGACCGCGAAATTCTGATTGCGCCGAACAGCCCATTGGCGGCGTGCGGGTCGCGTTCATCGTCGAAAACGGCGCACCTATTGCGTTGCTTGAGTTCACCGACTCTAACCCTCCGCATCGGCGTTAAGATACGACTTTTTTCGCGTGCCTTTTAACGGTAGTAGCGGGCTACTGGGCGGTCTGCACTTCCAGCACCGCTTCGACGTGGGCTGTGCCCCCACTCACGTACAGGGTTTTGCTCCAGTCGGAATATCCTGCCTTCTTAATGGAGATTTCGTGCTTTCCGGCCATCACCGTAACGTGTAAGGGCGTACTCCCGGCGGCGGCACCGTCGATTTGAACCTGGGCGTCATCGGGGGTGGAGCTGATCTGCAAGGCCGTCTTCGATTCATCACCCGCCGTCTCGGCAGATGGGGCGGCAACGAAGCTGGCCAGGTCCAAGCGGAGGTCTCCGTTGACGAAGGCGGTGATCTCCGTTCCGCGGGGAAAGGTTGTGTTTGTGCCGTGGATGAGCAGGAAAAAGGGGGCCATAATCGGCACGGTAATCATCGCGTCGGCCATATCCCGGGCCATTTCCTCGGTGCGGTTCTCTCCACTTGTTCGGTTGAATGCTCGCACTGGAACCTTGCCTCCGTTGCGCAGCTTGATGTAATTGATGGTGAAGTTCAGCCTACCCTCGCGGCCCATTGTCTTCGCGGCTGCGGCTTGTGTGACCACGCCGCTGGCCGGCGAGCCGCGGCGCAGAACGGTGACGCCGTTTACCACGACGTCGTTCACGACGTCGAACAAAATTTCGTCGCCGTTCTTGGCAGTGTGCGAATCGAGCTTGTTCAGCAACCGCAGCTTCATCGGCGTGCCGTCCTGCAGAATGCTTGCAGAGGGCTGCCGCGCCGGGGCAGCGGCTATCACCGCCACAGGAGCCTGGGATGCCGGGGTAGAAACCTGGGGCGCCTGCTGCGCTACAAGCTCCACCAACAAGAGCGGGACGAACAAAAAAGAAAGCAGATTGCGAGTCATGACGGTCCTTCCTCCTAGAAGGGGACGATTCGATTCGGCAAAGCAATCGGCTCGCCGAGCGCCGCGGATCCCGGCCTATTTGACCGGCTGGGTGCTCACCTTTAGCAACTGCGGCGAGGAGGACATCTTGGCCGCCGACTGCTCAGCCATATCCTGCACCGAATCCTCCATGATGTGCTTCAGGTTGCTGCGGTAAGTGAATGCAGTGCCTAGGTGGCGGTTAGCTGATCCCTGCACGGTTTCAATCCAGACGACCTTTCCGGACTGGTCGCGTACCGTCCACTCCACCAGGACAACCAGTTCACGGCTGTTAAAGCCGTGATGGGTGGCCAAATCGGCGAACTTGGGTTCCAGCACAACCTGTGCATCGCCGGCCTTAGAGGAGTCATCGACCCGCGTGAGGCTGGTGAAGATGCCCTTGAGCACAGGCTCCAACTCAGTGCAGGCGGTCTTGCCGACGGGGAACTTTTCGTGTCCCATCTTGTTTACGGTTGCGCAGAACTCAGGCGTGAGAACTAGCGCGGCGGCGAGTGACAGCTTCTGGGGCGCCGGCGGCGTCTGGTTCTGAGCCATCACGGAAAGGGTAAGCAGCAGCGAACACCACAAGGCACGCGAAAGAAGGCAGCGGCGAGCGGTCGACATAAAAGGTTCCTTCCTAGAAGAACAGGTTTACAACTTCAGTTTCACTGCTTTGCGCGTTCGTCAGCCCCACCTGCAGATGTATTTTCTTCCGAGGAGCGTCCGTCGGCACCGGGACATAGACAAATCCGTACACGGAGGAGCCGGGCGAAAGCGTCTTGCTCCGCACTTCTTTCTTCATCAGGTTTTCCCGCACCTGCGTAGTGTCGGTGAACAGAGTGAGATCGACGAGCCCGCCAGAGCCCAGCCGCGACGCGGTCTTGCCGGTAACGTCAGCTGCATCCCCCAACCCGACGGCGGACTTGTCGAACAGATATGCGTCCGTGCCGGAGTTGTTCTGAATGACGATGAAGACCGGGAGGATCCCCTTGGAGCTGAGGTGAGAATTGAAATACGTCTTCTGTTGCTCAGCGTCTTCCACCGGTTCGACGGCGATGATCAGGCCGGCCTTGGCCACTTTGTTGGCGTACTCTCCCGCCGGTCGGACGGGATAGTCAGGGAAATGGTGCGAGGCATAGCCGGGCTGGACCACGAGCAGAACCGCCAGCGTGCAGATAACTGCAAGGGAGTTGGTTCGAGACATCGAAACACTCTCCTTCCGGGACGGAAAAGGGCCGAGGCGCGATGAAGAGAAAAGTCAGGACCTTCGCCTCAGGGGGTGTTGCGTCTCAACGGGCGGGAACTGCTCTTCGAAGAGGCGGGACGCCTGCATCTGAACATAAATGAGCGCGTCCTGTCTGTGAGAAATGTCACATATTGCTGTGCGGTGATGGCCAAGCGACGCGTGACGAATGGCCGTGACATCGCAGCAGATTTGGAGTACTGTTCCCGCCGAAAGCTGAGACTGGGCCCGTTCGAAGAAATTTTCGCCGCAACGGAGACCTATGCAGCCGCACTTTGCACTTGTAATCCCGCTGGGCTTCGTGCTCGCCAGCGCCGTCACCGTCGCCTTCATAGTCCGCGAGATGGTTCGGAAGCTCAAACAGGACCGCGTCGTTCGCGACTCTCTCGCCAAGCTGAAAGTCGAACAGGAGCGGGCCCGACTGCAGCGCATCAAGGATTATTCTGGCCTGTTCGCCGATCGCGAGGCACACGAGCGGGCGCTCAAAACGCTGTTCGGATCTTTTTGTCCTGAAGGGTACTTCAGGGATCACGAACACAACCACGAGCACGACACACAGGCGGCGGCATGAAGGCGAGGGGATATGATTACGCGTTCAGGTTGGTCGCGTTTCTAAGATCGGGATATTTTCAACTTTCAAGGGAAAAGCCAAAGCCCTCTTCGGCCGGGATGGTGCTGCATCACATGGGTAGACTGGCGTCGCCGCCCATTTGTGATCCGCGGGGGACGGGGGAGTTGGGCTTTCCCCGTTCGCGAGGATGATGCTCGTCACGAAACTAGTGAGGTAAAACCACGATGAACAATAAAACCAAATTGGCCCTCGGGATACTCACGGCCCTAGCTATGTTGGGGCTTACGTTTGTGCTTCCAAGAGGAAGTGCGATGCGAGACGCAGTTTTGGTTCAGTTTCCAGTAACAGTTGGGGTGTGGGCGATCTTCGTCCTGCTATTCGTGAAACTGAAATAGGCTTGGCCCCAGCATCGTTGGCGTTAAATCGCCTCCACACCAGCGACCGGGTTCTTGGTGAACCAGGAGGATCAAACACTGTGAGTGAGATGGCAGATCGGGTGGAGCAGTTCACCAATTGCTTCGTACCGAAAGTTAAAGTCTTGACGGCTTGCCTTGTTTGCGCCCAAAGGTGGGCAGAAATCGATCCAAACCATCCGGATGCAGTTGCCATCCGGAAAGAGATTGCGAAAATTGACCCAGAAATTACTGGTATGTTGAATGATCTCGTGAACCTCGCCGAAGACTGCAAGCCTTACAGACATGGTGAGGAGCCTCCCAATGCGGCTCCTGGTCTTCTGGCTGACGAGCAGCGGATTGCCGCAGCCCTACGTAAAATGACTGCAGTGGTCAAGGAGTGCACGAAACAAGAAGTGCTTCTGCAAAAGGAGCTTGAACTCGTGAAAGTAAAGAAAGAACTGGAAGCACTGCGGATCGTTGCCCCGTTGCTCCGGGATGAGGAAGATTGGGTTCGCGAGGCCCAACCTACCCTAACCGTAACCGGACCGTCGCTCGTTAAGGCCGGGGCTGTCATAGATTCGCCCCCTGCTTCCTCGTCGCAAAGGGGGCTAGATAGAGTCTCCCAGTTCAGGATGCCAAAATGGAAGGTCTGATTAGAACCGAGGGTCCCAAGGAATGTCTGATGGTTGCTCTATGGGCCATTTCCTGCTGTCTTATTGCTTGTAAGTCTGGTACGCCGCCACCTAAGCAGGAAGTCAAGGTGCAGGCGCTAGTCATTTTTAGCAATGGGTCAGAAAGCAAGATCGGCTCTCATCTCTCGCTCGGCGAACAATGCATTGGGGATCACATCTCACCATCGCCCCACCACGATACCCTTTGCGTTTTTCGCAATTTCGGTGGGGTCAGCCCTGAATCCCTACATCTTTTTGGGGAACGCAACATACAGCCGGGAAAGGCTTACCTCGTGACTAGTAATGGACTCAAGTTTTTCAAAGATGTCGATTTGAAGTTAACGGATCAGCAACTTGCGACGCAGCTCGGCGTGGAGTAAGAACGCATGGGCAAATCTCGAAGTATAGGAAAATCAAAATCTCGTGTTCAGCGTGAACGAGGCACTGTGGCGAGTCGAGTAGCTGCCGTTGGTTGGAAGAAGTGAGGAAGTACCCTGGGTTTTTCGCGTCTACTACGATCGCGACCTGCTGATGAAGTCTTGGCGGAAGACCGTTATTCCGCTTCACCGCGCAGCCCTGCGAGCAGGTCTTGAGCCTTGGCAGGTGCGCTATGGCTCTTGGCGGTCACCTCACATCAAGATGTGACCTTCTTCACTGACAGGACGCGCTCATTTGTGTTTCCGTTAATACGTCCCGCCTCTCCGAAGAGCAGTTCCCGCCCGTTGAGACGCAGCACCCCCTGAGGCGGGGACCCAATTCACTTACAGTTGCGTTAGCTGTTGGAAGTCGGTTCACATCACGCACAGAGCAGCAAGAATATGAGCTATCCCAGCAGAAAAGTGGTTGGTATCGCAGTGGTTTCGATGCTTGTGGTTTCGACATGTTTTGCGAAGACAATCGAGGCCATCGGTAGGGACTGTTATGAAGGCAGGACCAAGGATTGCGCCGAGCTCAGAAAGATCGCCACCACAGCAAGAAGCCCAAAGGACAGAGTTGCAGCTATTCGGTTCATTTCAGACAGGTCTGTTCTGTCCGCGATTGCAAACGATGCCACACAAGAGCAGGACGTAATCTCGGCCGTCGGTGCCCGGCTGGCCGTGCTAGACAAGCGAGAAGCAGAAAGGCAGAGGATAGCGACCCAAAAGTATGTTCAATACCCCAATGGTTTTGTTCTTCCAGAGGGTGCAAAGGTAGATATCTCGAATCCAACCGAGGTACTTAACTTTTGGGTCGCACATCCTGGCGAGGTGCACCACCAGTCAGCGGGAGGAGTCTTGCCGGTTACGGGCACGGAGGGATTCAGCGGCAGTGTCCTAGTTGCGGGTGCCAAGTATCAGGTCGGTGGTCTTGCGGTTATGCTTCCTGACGTGCAGCATGGGACGACACTTGAGTATGCGTTTGTTAGTCCGAACTGCGTCATCCGTTATTCGGCAAGCGGAAGAGGTGTCCTGGCTTTAATTGTTGGAACAACCGAATGGCTTCTCCCGGATTTTGACCTTGAGGCCGCGATCCAAAAAGGTTATGTTTACAGGGGACGTCTTATCCAGAATACGGAGCATTAGTCGACAAATTGCCGGATATCGGCGGGTGGCCCCTACAAAATCTATAGCAACTCAAGCCTTTAAGGGACATTTGCCGCATAGCCTACTCTCTCGCTCCCGCAGCCCGAAGAATGGCGGCCACGTCATGCACCTCGTCCTCTCCGAGATAGTTCTTTTTTACATGGGGGGCTGCAGCCATCATTAGCGCCGTGCAGCCATCCTTGTTCTTAGCGTTCACCTCAGCGCCTGCGGCGATTAGATTCTTGACGCAGTCCACATTCCCTTTGACGGCAGCCATCATGAGCGCCGTCCAGCCATTCTTGTCCTTCGCGTTCACGTCCACGTTCTTGCCGAGACTGATTAGGTTTTTGGCGAAATAACCGTTGCCCCTGCCGGCAGCCGCCATCAGCGCCGTCCTGCCATTCTTGTCCTTCGCGTTCACGTTGTGATTGGCACCAGGAGCCAATAAATACCCCACGAGGCTGTCCCCGTTGCCCACATATGCAAGCCTCATCAGTTCCGTAATGCCGTCATCTGTAATGCCATCGTTGGACGTTTCTTTGTTTCCTACGCCGAATAGTTTATTCAAGAAGCTCATAATCCGGAATCTCCTTTTTGACCATTTTTCCTCTTCTGCCCGGGAACCAACACACCGGAATTCCAACGAAGTGGCTGGAGCTACTCACATTGCGAGAATCGGGTCACTTCCTTCGGGTATCAGTTCATAAACGCGTCGGGACAGTCAGCAACTCGGCGTTCTGCCGCGGCCTCCGGGTCGGCTAGTCTTCCGGTATGGTCACGTACACCGTTCTGCCGTTCATCTGAACGGGGTAGACCTGATTGCCGTTCGGCGTGATGAACTGCCCCGCCACCGTGCCAGCTTGTCGGGATCGACGCTGAGCGTCTCTGACCCGTTGGACTTGCGAGCGGCGAACGCCGCCGACTTCCTGACGGAAACGAAAGGCTGGGCCAGTCCCTTAGGCAGGCTCTGAATCTGCAAGAACCGTGCGATAGTCAACCAACTGTTCTTCCCGGTCTACGCAGCCCGCCTTCTTAAGTACTTCCTGCATCTCAAGGTTATAAGCACGGGTGTCCCCAACGACAATCCAATGCTCGTACATTACCTGCCGATTGGTAACGCTGCGACGCTCGATGTGTTGAAAACGAGACGTAAATTGCGACATCAATATTTGATAAGCTTTATCGCGCTGCTCCGCATTGCTAAAATATAGAATCTCACATCCTTGAGATGGCGATAGAGATTTCTTAGCGGCGAGAATTGTGGAAGGTGAAGTCGGTGCCGACCTGGACGGCGGCGAGCTTCCTCTGTTGCGTGCGTTTGCATTGCTGACCAAAAGCCAGATTGTGCGTGCGATCATTGCGGCACCGATACCCACACCTAAAGCGCCGGCACCGCCGTCGTAGGACCAGCCGCGTGTGAGCGAAGTGATCTCACCCCAAACGAAGAACAGCAGGCCTACACCGAAGAAAAGGGAAATGAATACCCACCCGAGTGCGTTTATTCGCGGTTGATTGTGTGGCGATGGGTTCGTCGGCGGCCCAACGAGAGTACGGGCCTTACACTCCCTGATACATTCTCGCACCCCTTGCACATCGGGATTGAGAGCCAATGCCTTCTCCAGCCAGGGAACGGCTTCATCGTAGTGCTTCCGCTTGAAGTAGATATTCCCAATGTTGGCATGGGCGACTTCATTCTTCGGGTTGGCTTTGATCGCTTGTTTGAACTTATCTTCGGCCGCAGAGTAATCGCCCGCCTGAAATAGCGCTGCCCCTTCGTTGACCAGATCGCGCGCATCCCGCTGGCTTTGCAGGCCGTCGAGAAACTTCAGTCCTTCGTCGCCCGTCATCGATATTCGGGTTACTCCAGAGCCATAATTCTGTTTTTCCATGATTTCCTCCAAGGGGAAGCACGCCAATATCCCACGGCATAACGCCGTCCGATTTGCCAGAAACGGTGGGCTCTTAATCTCTTCGCCATAACAATTCGTCTGATGGAAGTGCGTTTCCCGAGAATTCGGGTCATTCGCCTCAGGGGGTGTTGCGTCTCGGCAGGCGGGGACTGCTCTTCGGAGAGGCGGACGCTTGAATCGAAACACGAATGAGCGCGTCCTGTCAGTGAGAAGGGTCACATCTTGATGTGCGGCGAATCGCCCAAGTGCCGCAGCGCAAGCCAGACTGTCACTGTTGAAACATCGCCTTACACTAACAACCCGGATCGGTGGTGTGAATCTGGCGTTCGAGAGTCACTGTTTTGTGAACCCGGTCGGTTTCCTGTGCTCTCGAATCTGGGAAAAGCTGACGGCCGTCCGGGCCGCCAGCCGTATGGGTCATTGCAATCTATTCCTTCGTGAATTTCTCGGATACCTTGCCAAGTATGATCGCCTGCTGCCTGAGCTGCTCTGCTGACCGATAGCATATTGGCACTATTTCGGCATCAGTCATAAATTCCGCCACTTTCCGAAACAGTGCGGCCATCTTGGCATCCTTATCCTCGACTTGGCAGGCGGCCTCTCGTAAGGCGTTTCTACCATCGCTGGCGTTCTGGACATTGCCGCCCCCGCGCCTTTATCCAACAACAGTCTCACAACTTCGAGTTGGCCGTTCTTGGAAGCGTAATAAAGCGCCGTGTGGCCGAAGTTGTCTGTGACGTCGGTTTTGGGCAACAGGTTGTGCGTTACTCATAGACGCGGGTCACTGGTCGCAGCTCACCGACCGCGCGTTCCGGCGATTCTGAAAGAAACACGGCGTCTCCCGGTACGAGGAGTTTGAAGTCAGGGAACAGTTCTCCGTTGCATCACTTCGACGCGTGACCCTGGTCACTGATCTTTGGGTCAAGTTTTGGACAACTTTTTGGGACCTACGGAAGGCCGAGCCGATTTTTGACCCATTGCTTTCCAGAATTGGCGGCGCTCCATGCGGAGCATTTCTTCTTGGCTGCTGCCTCGCTCTCGCTCGTTGGCGTTTGAACCCACTCCCAGACGTAAGAGCCTCGTTCACCTTCGGCAGGAGATTCCTGTGAACCTCATTGGAAAACTATTCGGCGTCAAAGAATCGCCACGCGAAAAGAAACCTGCCGGCCAAAGCCCGCCGGCCTTCGATGGAGCCGTATTCTACCGGTGGCCGCATTGCAGTACCGTCAAGCGGTTGACCGAGGACGGGGTGATGTTATTGGAATTGGGCGAAGTTGACGACGAATGCACAAAATGTGGCCGCATGTTTTCGGTCAAGAAAAACCTAATGCGCTAACCGGTCCCGTTCTTCGCACAGATGTTCGGCGAGCCTCGGCTTGTCACTGATCGAGAAAGGAACAAGAATATGAACTTTTGGACAAATCTATTTGGTGGCGGGTCGAAACCACTATCAATCGCTCCGGCTACGCTTGAAACAAAATCGCCTGCAAGCAAGGCATCCAGTACCCCGGCATCGGCATCCGCCAAAACTTTGGTTTTGAAGGAATCCCAACCAGCAACAACATTACCGGTTCCTGACGCCAAAGCCGGAAGCAACTGGTATTTTGCCGAGGACCAAGGTCGATGCCTTCGGCAAGTCGTTCTCATCTCTGACCCGAAGCTCGCCGTAACATCTCGCTATGGCAACCTTCTACTTACCCAAAAGAATTATGAACTCAACCGCAATCCACTGGCCACCGGACTGGTTCACCTTGATGGCGATGCAAGAACATTTCTGCTGGTCAGAACCGACCGAATAGTCGAAGAGGTATCTAAGTCGTCCCTGAAGGTTGCATTCTCATTTTTTCATCTTCCAATGAGCGGTCTCGTCGCGATTTACGTTTCCTGCAAACCACTTCAGGAAAAAACCAGGATGGGTTTTGAGGAACAGGTGTATGGATTGGATTTCGATGCCACTCGCGACCTGATCAGCAATGCCATAAAAGGCGATGCTCTGCACGTTGTCCATGCAGGCGAAGGCGGGATAAAGACGACGGTGATGCCGACAGGTGAAACCATGTGTGGTCCTTCGTGCAAATACGACGTTGATATCACCTATGAAAACGACTGCAAGTCGCTTCTTGCAGATGAATGGAATGCTGTACTTCGTCACCATCGGTCAATTCGAAATCCGAATTTTCAAGCGGCAGGAAAACGGTTGTATGAACTAATGCCGGAAAATGCGAATCCTATTCTTGAGGGCAATCGTGCGGCCTTCCTGGTTTGCTTGCGCGGGTCTGGAATTGACCGACAGCAGGTTCTTGACGCGGTATCGGAGTGGAAGGGGAATCATGAATCGTCGTTCGCGGCCAACCTTGACATGAGAATCGGCCGCCACCCAAAGGGTGACGTGGTAATGATCTCTACACGCACCGAAGATTGCGCCAGTTATTCCGAGCTGCAGACAGACTTGGACTCAACTTTTCAGAGACGCGGAATACCACTTTTGGGAGAAATTGGCAATGGTGTCGTTCCTAAGACCGAAAAGGAAATTCCGGCCTGAAGAAGGCGACTATCGCCACATTATTACCGGCGTGTTCTCCGCCGATTGTGGGGATGTGCCTTGGTGTGTCTGGTCGTGTGTACCGTCGCATACCCGGGCATCGCGGGCACCGGCGACGGCGATGAAGAAAGTCACTGGGCTGAAAAAGAAGATTCCAGTGAAGATGCTAATTCGATGCTTATTGTTTGCCCTGTCTGCGGCGGCATTTGGCAATTCCCAAACTGCGACGGAGAAGACTGACAAGCCCGTGGCATTCAAGGCCGGAGGGACGCCAATTGTTATCCCAACACCTACCAAGGATATGGTGGAAGTTGGTGACGCCAAGCGTGAGTTGCTGGAGGTGCTTGTACCAACTAGCAGCAGGCTACTGTCCGCGTTCCTGCTGACGAACGATCTGCTCCGCCTTCCTAACGTAGACGTAAAGGGAATGTCCAAGTATGCGCTTGTGGAAGTGTCGCGCAGAAGTGAGTATCTGGATTGCGAACCGAGCAATTTCAAGGAGGAGATCGGTAGCGTGAAGGCACAGTTCGGAGATTCGTTCAACTATTGGGAAAAGGAGGGTGAAAAGGAGTTCAACCACCGGATAAAATCTCTTGGCTTGGATAAGGCCACGTTGAGCCTCGGGAAGCCAATTCAGCTCGGGCGCTTCTTCTCCAAACAAGACGCTTACGGCGTCGGCGTGATTATGCCGGTTTCAACTGGCAGCAAGACCGTGAAAATGGGAGCAGGCATCGCTTTGGTGCGAGTAAAGAAGAGGCTGCTCGTTGTCTTACTCTATTCCGAGTACAAGAACGAGCAGACTGTCAAGTGGCTTCGCGACACCTCGGAAGAGTGGGCGGATGCCATTTTGAACGTAAACAAGTAGCTGCACGAACGGCGACTTGGCTCTTGAAATGGCCGAAGAAAAATGAGTACGCGAGAGCGGACGGAAAAATGCGCCGGCTCAGGTATAGAGGAGATAGCACATGGCACCGAGATTGCTGGCGAAACGGAGGGCGTAATGGTTCACTGGTCGAAACGACTGTTGTTCGCAATCGTCAGTACGCTGGTCTCTGTGCTGGTGTGCCCACTGGCGTTTTGGGC
>JBEKWX010000060.1:0-13140 GCA_049512675.1 Terriglobales bacterium
GAGTGGTCGCGCGTTACCCGCGTAATCTGGCCGTCGCGGATCAGGTACAGCCGGGTGTCGCCAACATGCACGTAATAGAGCGCATCATATTGCGTACCCCCGTCCGTAACCCTGACGATCGCTGCCGCCGTACACGTCGTTCCCATGCCCCGCAATTCCGGATGGGTAATGCTGTATTGCAATATCTGCTCGTGCGCCACCTGCAAACCCGCGACCAGCGCTGCCTGCGGATCGTCGCCGCCAAAGTCGCGATACACTGCCATCAGCGTTTCCACCGCCAGCCGGCTCGCTTCCTGTCCGCCTTCGTGGCCACCCATGCCGTCCGCTACAATCGCCAACCGCCCCTTGCGCAGGAACTGCTGGTCGTCCTCCGGCTCCCAATAGCCAAACGAATCCTCGTTGTCCTTGCGCACGCAGCCTATGTCGGACTGGCTCGATACTTCAATTCCTTCGCGTACCTTCATCCAGTCACGACTTTGATTGCGGGAATGACAAGCATAGGCAACAATGCGTCTTGCTGATGGAGAGCCGGGCGTCCCGCCCGGCTGGACGGGCGAGACGCCCGTCCCTCCATCGTAAGACTACACGGGCAAGCTTACGATTATACGGGTAGCGGAGCAGGACGCTCAAACGCATGGCCTGAAAATGGCCGGCTTCGTCAGTGCAGATCTAAATGGAAGCGGGGACGGCCGGTATGCAGCCGTCCCCGCGGATCAAGAAATCAAACGCCGGGCTACTAAGAAGTGGGCGGCGGACCGCATTCTCCGGTCGGGTTGGTTCCGCCATCGGTACCCGCCGACGCGGAAGCGACCGCAACAAATACCGGCGGAGAGGTAAAGCCCAGATAGGTAGCCGTGACTGTGTATGAACCGCCTACTCCCCAGGCCGGGCTGGTCGCCGGTGGTACCGCGCTATTGACCCAGGTGCACACAAAGGGCGGCACGGCTGTGAGCAAGCCGTTCGGGCTCAACGTGACAGTCTCCGGCGGAGTGGCGAGGTCACCGGATAGGGGCATATCCGGGGTAATCGAGACCTGGAAGGCAACCGGCTGATTGGCAAGAAGCTTCTGCTTCCCGCTGCTGTAGTTTCCCCACGTATACAGCTGGATCGTCCCGCCGATGCCAACCAAGTCGAGGGTACCCGGAGGGGCCGCAGCCGTATTAGAGGTCGAAAGCTGGATAGACTGTAAGTGGTTAGACGATCCGCAGCCCATGCTGAACGCCAGCAACGCGCAAGCCAACGCACTGAAGAGAGTTTGACGATTCACCGCCGAGTACCTCCAAAAGGAATCTTCCGCATCGTCGCAGCATCCGTCATACGTGGCAAGGTAACCAAAGTCACGACACCGTAAGGACGTAACACCCCTCTCCGAGCCGTCCCCCGGTCAGAGCCAAATGGTGGACGTGAGGCCGCAGTGGGTACTGCCTGAAATCCTGACTTCACCCGGTACGCCGTAGCGCGATGCCGGAAGTCAGCGGTCGTCTACAATCACACCATGTCCGATCTTCCGGTTCCTGCTCCGCCCCAGCCCTCACCACCGCCCGGCCCGACCACCGAATTTCACATCGGGGATGAATTCGGAACCGCCAGGCGCAACCTTCCGCCCGCCGGCATTGTCCTGATCTGCATTGCTGCCGTCGCCGTGATTGTGGGAATCTTCGCTTTCACGGAACGGCCGAAACCGCAGGGCGCGGGTTCGATCGATTTGGTGGCCGCGGCCGAAGTGCCGGGCCAGAACATGATCCTGGCCGCCATCACCATGACCCTCCGGAATACCACGAAAAAACCGCTGTGGATTCACACCCTCAAAGCGCAGCTCACGACCGCCGACGACAAAACCTTCGAGGACGAAGCCGCTTCCGCCGTGGATCTCGACCGCTATTTCCAGGCGTTCCCGGCGTTGAAACAAAATTCCGAGCCGCCGCTTTCCCCCGAAACCAAGCTGCTCGCCGGAACCGAACGCCGAGGAGTCATCATTGTCGGTTTCAAGGTCACCAAGGAAGCCTTCGATCAGCGCAAGTCCCTGATCGTCACCATCCAACCTTATGACCAGCCGTTGCCCATAGTTCTGAAATGACCTGAAATGACGCGCAGTATGAAGAGTGCTGTTCGCTGTTCGTTGATCGCTGTTCGTTGATCGCGAATCGCGAACGGCGAATAGCGATCAGCGGACAAGCAGGTCGGGATCGGAATCCGAGTCGGTATGATGGGACTGTGAAGACGCTGAACGAACTATATTCATCTCTCTCCGCCCGGCGCCGTTACGAGGTCTGGTTTGTTCGTCTGGGACTGGCGGACGGCGGCGGGGCGTGGTGGTTCCGATATTTGCTGATGAATCCTGGCCGCGGCGGTTGCGCAGGCGACCCGAGCGCGATGCCCGTCCAGGTTTGGGCCACATGTTTTCCGCAGGATGGAAAGCCGCAAAGCTTCATTCAAGGATTTCCCTTGGAGGGTCTGGACCTTAGCGCGAGAAGGCAAACTCCATTCCATTTCCGTATCGCCAGCAATGAAATCGGCGAGAACTCCTGCCGGGGAGCGTTGGCAGTTGAAGGGCACGCGATTTCATGGGACCTGCATTACCGTTCCGCGTTTCGCGTCACGCTGAGCAACAAGGGCTGGATTGGATTCTCGCGCACCCCGCATTCCGACGCGCTTTTTTCCGGCAACATCACGCTGGATGGCCAGAGATTTGAGGGAAACCCTTTGGGGTTCGGAGTGCAAGGACACAATTGCGGATACCGGCATCGCAACTTCTGGACTTGGACCCATGCTTATTTTCCCCGCTCCGACGGGCGTTCGGGCACGATGAAAGCGGACGCAGGACAAGCGAGCACATTCGAAGCCTTGGTATACGAAATGCCGTTCGGGCTGGTCTTTCGCAAAGCGGTGCTCTGGCATGAGGGAAGGGTGCACGAATTCAAGAATCTGCAAGAGATCAGAAGAGATCCGGATGAATTGCTGTGGAATCTACGCTGTTCGACGAAAGCCGGATTCCGATTGGAAGCAGCGATCGCTGGCGCGGGGCCGAGCATCCATCGTCTTCCCTATGTGAGGACCGACTGTACCGGCAGCTTTGAAGTCGCCAACAACAGCCTGGCAAGGGCCGTGCTCCGTCTGGAGCGGCCGGGCATGCCGGTCGAAACCCTGGAGACCAGTATCGGCGCCGTATTGGAGATGGTCGGCCGCTATCAGCCCATGCCGCCCAAGACGTAATTCTGATTCGTATCAGGGCAATTCGCGATCTTCACTTCGCGGTCTTCACTTCGCGATCCGGCCCCAGGCTTTCTCGAATTGCGAAAACAGCGGCATCTCGCTCTTCTGCAACCCGCCGCTCCCCATCACGCGCCAGAGGTAGGTCTGCGAAGGCTGGCTGCCCGCACCACCCGGATGAGCATCATAGACAGCCAACAGGTCCTCTGACGGACGAGACTGCACCGCCAGGATGATGTCGGCTTCCTGCAGCCGATACACCACAATGAGTTTGCCCCACTTCTGGATTGCGTCTTGGACGCGACCGATGGCGGCGCGGTCCTCGGGCAAGATCTCAGGATTGAATTGACCGCCGTCGTAGGAAGTTACGTAGACAAAACGGGCGTTGGCCAGAGTGCGCGGCAATTCCGGAGCCTTCCCTGAGGCGGTGGCAGCACTCAAAGTTGCCATTGCCATAATCAGGAGTGCCGTTGCAAAGATATTTTTCATATAAATCATCCCTACTATAAAGGGATGCCGCTTGGAGCGCCGGAGTTGCAAGGTGCCTGGCTCACATTACCGCTGGAACCGTGATCCCCATCGCCGCAAGAACGCGAATAAGCTCGCGGCGAACCACGGCTGTGGTTGCCAGCAGGAACTTTCTCCGCCCCTCATCCGCTTCGCTCAGGATTGGGTAGCGGTGATAGAACGTATTAAAGAGCTGCGCCAGTTGAAAGGCATGCTTGGCAAGATAGGCGGGTTCCGTGGTTGCGATGCACTGGCCCACGATGTAAGACGTTTTCGCGGCCGCCAGCCACAGTTCCCAAATGTCGTTGCTGGATTCGCCAGTGAGATACTTGGCAAAACCTTCTGTGGAGACGAAGCCAGCCTCATCTCTACAGAAACTCTCCGGATCCAATCCACCCTTGCGGAAAATGTTCGCAGCGCGCACGACGGCATACTGCGCGTATGGACCCGTGTCACCCTCGAAACTCAAAGCGTCTTTGAAATCGAAGGCGATCACCGAGGGCTTGGTGAACTTCAGCATGAAGTAGCGCAGCGCCCCGATGGCGATCTGCGTAGCGATGCCGGCGCGCTCCGCTCCCGTCAACTCGGGATGCCGCCCATCCACTTCTTTCGCAGCCAAGGTGATCAGCGCATCCAACAGATCGTCCGCCTTCACGCCGAAGCCCTTGCGTCCGGAAACTTCGATCCACGGCCGCGCCTTATCTTCGTCGCTAAGTGTGTAGCCAAGTTCAGCGGCGCAGCGCGGCGTCAGTGCAACCATTTCGTAGGAGAAGTGGGTGTAGCGATCGGCGGCTTCGCCGTGGCCGAGTCCACGCAAAGCTTCGATCACCGTGTTCTGCGCCTCGGATTGGCGCGTATCGATGACGTTGTAGATCTCGGCCACATCGCCGAAGTGGGGATGATCTTTCTCGCCCGCGGTGGTTGAGATCCAGCAGTCGTGCGCGTTGGGATAGCGATAGAACTTCCTATAGCCGAAATCGCGGCCGAGCAGCCCGAATTTCCACATGTGATAGGCAATGTCCTTGCCGACGTAACCGACCGTTCCGTTGGAGCGGACGATGACTTTCTGGTCTTCCTCCGTGATCTTTTCCCCTGTGTCCTCTGTGCCCCCTGTGGTTAAGGGTCTAGCCGCGGTACCAGCGCGCCGCATCACCCAGCAGCCTGTGTTCTTGCCTTCGTCTTCATAGGAGAGCACCCCGGCTTCCTTAAGCTTCGTAAACGCGGCATCCCAGAAATGCAGATGCAGTATCTCGCTCTCGCGGGGCAGGAAGTCGTACTCAATGTCGAGCCGGTCCATGGTTTCGAGGTGGCGCCTAAGGACGGCAATCGAAATCAAATCTGCAATCGCCGCCGTCTCATTATTCCCTTCCTCGATCGCATGCAGCGTGGCTAACCGCGCCTGCAGGTTCGATTTGTCCTCTTCATACCACTGCGAGACGCGAGCATAGAGATCCCAACAGTAGTAATCAAACCGGGGCGCGGCGGCGAGCGCTTCAATCTGAGCGCGGGACTTCTTCTCGATATGCACGAATCCAACCACCACGTCGGCGACCTGCACTCCCGTGTTGTCTATGTAGTTCTGCACGTCCACTTCCCGGCCGGCAAAGCGCAGCAACCGGACGAAAGTATCGCCAAGAATGGCGTTGCGCAGGTGCCCGATATGCGCCGCCTTGTTGGGATTGATACTCGAATGCTCGACCAGGACTTTGCCGGTGGGAACATCCGTGGCGGGTTCTTCGTCGGCGGCGAGTGCCGCGGCCAGTTCGGCGCGGCTTACGCGAACGTTGATGTACCCGCCGCCGGCCACTTCGAATTTCTCAAAGCCAGGAATCGCACCGACCTCGGCGACGATTTCTTCGGCGATCTTGCGCGGCGCCTTGCGGAGTTTCCGGGCAAGTTCGAAAGCGAGCGGCAGCGCGTACTCGCCGAATTCAATTTTCGGCGGCTGCTCGACGACAATGTTCGCGCCTTCCAGGCCGTAAGTACGACGCAGAAACTCGCGCAGATGCTCGACCAGTCGGCGTTCCAGATATCGATACAAGGATGCCCTCTAACTTATTGAAGAAACAGTGATTCTAACAAACTCGCGCCAAGAGGCGGGTTTGACGGCGATGCAAGTGGCACCTATGATGAAAATTCGACAAGAGACAAAGCTTTTGGCTCTTGGCCTTTAGCTAAGAGCCAGAAGCCAGTAGCCAACAGCGATTTTGGTCATGCGCATAGCCTACCTCGACTGTTTCTCCGGCATCAGCGGCGACATGTTCCTGGGCGCGCTGCTGGATGCCGGCGTGTCTCCAAAACTTCTGGAAGCCACAGTCGCGGCGCTCGATATCGGCGCCCGGCTGGAGATTTCGCGGGTGCTACGGGGCGGAATTTCCGCGACCAAAGTGGATGTCTACGTCAGCGGCGAAAAGGATCTGCCGCGCGAAGCTTTCTGGGAGCAGCATGAGCACGCTCGTGCGAACGACCACAAACCCAGTCGCAGCCTGACGGAAATTCGCGAGATCATCGAGAAGTCAGCCATCAGTAGCACGTCGAAGGGGACCGCCATCCGCATCTTCGAGGCGCTGGGCGAGGCCGAAGCCGAGATTCACAACACGTCCGTCGAGCAAGTCCACTTTCACGAAGTCGGCGCCGTCGATGCCCTGGTGGATATTGTCTGCGCCGCAGTGGGAGCGGAATCTCTGGCCGTCGAAGAATGGGTGTGTTCGCCGCTCAACGTTGGAAGTGGAACCGTCAAGTGCGCGCACGGAACGCTTCCAGTACCGGCGCCAGCAACGCTGAGGCTGCTCAGAGATGCGCCGGTATATTCGTCGGGGCCACAGGTCGAACTCGTAACGCCCACAGGCGCGGCGATCGTCAAGACGCTGAGCAGCCGCTTTGCGGCGTTCCCGGCAATGAAGCTCGAAAAAGCGGGATACGGCGCGGGAACTCGAGAATTCTCCGAGCACCCGAACCTGCTTCGGCTGACCATTGGAGAAGCGCGGCTGGCGGAAGCGGGGCTGGCAGAAGTTGGGATGGCGGATGGCGCGGGTGCGTCGCTCGTCGCATCGCCAACATCGAATGAACTGACCATGAATGAGAAGATCATGTATGAGAAAATCGCGGTGCTCGAAGCGAATCTCGATGACCTGAGCCCGCAGGTGCTGGCCTACGCGATGGAGCGCTTGCTGGCCGAGGGAGCGCTCGATGTGTTCAGCGTCCCGGTGCAGATGAAGAAGAGCCGCCCCGGCGCGCTGCTCACCGTGCTGGCGAAAATGGAAGACGCGAATCGCTTGACCAAACTGATCTTTGCCGAGACCACAACCCTGGGCGTGCGCCGCCGCGAGGAACAGCGGCAGACGCTCTCGCGACGATGGGAAACGGTAAATACGGCGTGGGGCCCGGTGCGGATCAAGATCGCCAACATGAATGGCACCGTCTCCAACTACGCGCCGGAATACGAAGACTGCCGGACGCTGGCGGAGGCGCAGCATGTGCCGCTCCGGACGGTGATGCAGGAGGCAATCCAGCAGTATCTTCGAGGCGAGCGCAAAGCATGAGCCAAGTCTCGTGCCGGGCCTGTCTCGTATCAGGGCATTCGCTTTAGCGATGCCGCAAGTAGTCGAAATCAAACGCCTCTTTAGGGGCTGGCGTAATTCAATCAGGAGGTTGTATATGGTGAACAGTTACAGGATGATTGCGATTTGCTTGACTCTCTTCGCGCTAACGCTTCTCAGTTTCGCGGGGTCGGCTCCGTCGGTGGGCACCCAGGCTCCCGAATTCACGCTCAACTCGCAGGAAGGGACGCCGGTCAGCCTGAAGGACTTTCGCGGCAAGTGGGTGGTCTTGTACTTCTATCCCAAGGACTTCACCAGCGGCTGCACTGTCGAGGCGCACAACTTTCAACGCGACCTGGCGCAGTATGAGCAGAAGAATGTCGTAATCCTTGGAGTCAGCGTGGATAGCGCCGATTCGCACAAGCAGTTCTGCGCCAAGGAAGGCTTGAACTTCAAGTTGCTGGCCGACACCGACCACAAAGTGTCCAGTGCTTACGATTCGGTGACCAACTTCGGGCTGATCAAAGTCGCGGCCCGGCACACCTTCATCATCAATCCAGAGGGCAAGATTGTGAAGGTATACACCGAGGTAAAACCGAATGAGCACAGTGCCGAAGTGTTGGCGGCGCTCGCGGAGTTACAAAAGTAGAGTCCTACGTTCACGAGCATAAGTTAGGAGGATTTCATGCCAACGCTCACTTCGTTACGCGATCTTGTGCAGCGCGTGCCAGGCCGTCTCGATAAACTTTCCAACGAAACGGCCGGAAGCAAGCCGACGCCATCAGGCTGGTCTCCGAAGGAGGAACTGGGGCACCTGCTCGATTCAGCCGCCAACAATCATCAGCGAATCGTTCGTGCGCAATTGGAAAACAACCCGGCCATGCCCGGCTATGACCAGAATGGCTGGGTAGCTGTGCATGCTTACCAGCGCCGCGACTGGAGAGAGCTGACCGAGTTGTGGCAGGCACTCAACCGGCAATTGCTGGCAGCCGCCGAAGCAGTGCCAGACTCTGCCTGGTCACGGACGCTTACCGTTGCCGGCTCGGAGCCGCTGACACTACAGTTCGTATTCGAGGACTATGTCACCCATATGTTGCACCACTTGCAACACATCGGAATCGAAGTGGATGACATCAGATCGAATGCAGCTTAGTAGCCGCTGAGGTAAGATTTCGACTCCAAGGATAGGAATGCACAAGAAGTTTTACATCACCACTCCGATCTACTACGTCAACGCGCACCCGCACATCGGACACGCTTACACCACGATTGCCTGCGACACCATCGCGCGCCGGCACCGCATGTTAGGCGATGACACTTGGTTCATGACCGGCACCGACGAACATGGGCAAAAGATCGAGCGTGCCGCCCAGGCCGTGGGCAAGACGCCGCAGCAGTTCACCGATGAGATTTCCGCGGAATTCCGTGCGCTGTGGAAGCACATGGGATTGACTCCCGACGACTTCATCCGCACCACCTCCGCGCGGCACCAGCAGGGAGTGCAGGCATTGTGGCGGAAGATCCGCGATAACGGATACATCTACAAAGGGACCTACACCGGTCAATACTGCGTTTCCGATGAGCTTTACGTGGATGCGGAGCCGGGCGCTCCCTGTCCCGATTGCGGCCGTCCGACGGAAACCGTCCACGAAGAAAATTACTACTTTAAACTGTCGGCATTTCAGGACCAACTCGTCCGCCTTTACACCGAGCAGCCGGATTTCATCCGCCCCGAAACGCGCCGCAATGAAGTGCTCTCGTTCGTGCGCGGCGGACTGCGCGATCTTTCCATCAGCCGCTCGACGTTCTCCTGGGGCATCCCTGTACCGGACGATCCGAAGCACGTGGTCTACGTCTGGCTCGACGCGCTGGCGAACTACATTACCGCGCTCGGCTACGGCTCAAGCGACGCAAGTAAGTTCGACAAGTACTGGCCCGCCGACGTGCACATGATCGGCAAAGAGATCGTGCGCTTCCATTGCGTTTACTGGCCGGCGTTCCTGCTCGCCGCCGGATTGCCGTTGCCCAAGGGCATTACGGCGCACGGCTGGCTCCTGTTTGAAGAAAGCAAAATGTCGAAGTCGCGCGGAAACATCGTGCGCGCAGAAACCATCGTGGACGTGCTCGGCACCGACGCTCTGCGCTACTTTCTGCTGCGCGAAGTAGTTTTCGGGCAGGATGGGTCGTTTAGTTTCGATGCGCTGGTGCAGCGCTATAACTCCGATCTCGCGAACGGCCTCGGCAACCTCGCCAGCCGCACCCTGACCATGATCGCGCGCTATTTCAAGGGAGAAGTGCCGTATCCGTCAAACACCGCGCACACCCCGGCCGATGCAGCCATTGCGGAGACGGCGACAAAAGCGATCGCCGACTACGGCACGCTCTTTGATCAATTCCAGTTCTCGCGCGCCCTCGAAACCGCCTGGGGCCTGGTCAGCGCCGTGGACAAATACATCGTCGAAAACGAACCCT
Organism: Terriglobales bacterium; assembly: GCA_049512675.1. Lineage (GTDB taxonomy): Bacteria > Acidobacteriota > Terriglobia > Terriglobales > Acidobacteriaceae > Acidiflorens. The sequence continues at coordinate 9,729 of JBEKWX010000060.1, forward strand.
GGTCATTGGGCGAAAAAAAGGACAGCGACGAAGAGAGCCGCTCTCGCCTGGCAACCGTGCTCTACACCAGCGCCGAAGCTTTGCGGATTGTAACGGCCCTCGCGCATCCAGTGATGCCCGACGCCACCGCCAAGATCTGGGCCCAGCTCGGCCTCGGAGACATTAGAAAATTCGACCTGACCGAATTGCAGTGGGGGCAACTGCACCTCGGCACAAAGTTGGGCGACGTGCAAGCCGTGTTTCCGCGGGCAGACAAATCGGCAGTCGAGAGGATGCAGAACATGGAAGAAAAGAGTGCAAGTGGAGAGACGGGCGCCTCGCCCGTCCAGCCGAGCGAAGCTCGGCAACCGGCAGCAAGCCCGGCCACCCAGACCGCGCCAGCCAAGCCTGCAGCCGCAGTTCCCGATGGCAAAATCACCATCGACGACTTCGCGAAAGTAGAATTGCGCGTAGCTCAGGTGAAGACTGCCGAGCGAGTAAAAGGCGCCGACAAACTGCTGCGCCTCGAAGTCGATCTCGGAACCGAAGTGCGCCAACTGGTGGCCGGAATTGCCGAAGCCTATGAGCCGGAAGCACTGATCGGCCGCAAGGTCGTGATCGTGGCGAATCTCGCGCCCCGTAAGCTGCGCGGCTTGGAATCGAACGGCATGATCGTAGCCGCCTCCCCCGAAGGCGGCAAGCCGGTGCTGGCAAGCTTTCTGGAAGATGTGCCGGTAGGCACGCGGCTGAAATAGCGCTGCCGAGCTTCGCACCGCTCGGACGGGGCAAAGCCGCGTCCCCGCACGATCTCGCGAACGACCGACGACCATCGACTGACGACTAACGACCGTGTTCATCGACTCCCACGCCCATCTCGAAGGCAAGCGCTACGACGGCGACCGCGATCAGGTGCTCGCTCGCGCGAAACAGAACGGGATCGAAGCCTATCTCGCCATCGGCAACGGTGACGGACCGGACACAGCCGACTGCGGGATTCGCCTGGCGGAAAAGTACGACGGGAAACCGGGATATCCGCGAATCTGGGCGAGCGTGGGAATTCATCCTCACGAAGCCAGCCTCGCGAACCAAGCCGCGGATTCCCAAATGCTGCAATGGGCGCGGCATCCCAAGGTAATCGCCTGGGGAGAAATCGGCCTCGACTACTTTTACGACCACTCCCCGCGTGAAGTGCAGAAGGCGGTCTTCCGCCAACAGATGGAGTTGGCAAAAGCGGCGAAGTTGCCCATCATCATTCATTGCCGTCCATCCGAGAATAGCGAGAACGCGTGGGACGACTGCCTGAGCTTGATCGCCGAACATTGGAGCGCCGGGCGTTGGAGCGCCGAAATTGGGAGCGCTGAACATCGCCCCTCCAGCGGCCTGGGCGGCGTTCTGCACTGCTTCACCGGAAGCGTTGCGCATGCACAACGCGCGCTGGATATGGGTTTCATGATTTCTTTCGCCGGCAACATCACCTTTCCCAAGGCGCAGTCGATCCGCGACGCGGCGCAAATGGTTCCGCTCGACCGCATGCTGATCGAAACCGACTCGCCCTACCTGGCGCCGATTCCGCATCGCGGCCAGCGTAACGAGCCTGCGTTTGTCACTGAGGTTGCACGTCAGGTCGGCGAGCTGCGCGGCTTGCCCGCGGAAGACATTGGCTCGCAAACCGCGCAGAATTTTTATAAATTCTTTGGCCTCGCGCCGGACACTACGAACCCAAAAGCGTCCGCTTAGTCTGAGTAAAATACCGCCCTCAGCCTTCGCAGATAATGCCTCTTCTGTTACCCTCAGGGGTACAGGTTTGGGGCAAACGATCCAGGAAAAGAGGTTCTTAGGTGTTAGGTCTCAGGCAAAGCAAAGACCAAAGACCAGCCTTCCTGAGACCTGCGACCTAACACCACAGACCTGGATTCAGCCGTGAACTTCCATGCCCGATAACAGTTTCGATATCGTCAGCAAAATCGACCTCGCGGAGGTTTCCAACGCCATCCAGCAGGCGATGAAGGAGGTCAGCACGCGCTTCGATCTGAAGGATTCGAAATCCCAGATTGCGATGGAGGGCACCGACGCGATCCTGCTTCACTCCGCCGATGAATTTAAGATGAAGGCGGTAAACGACGTTTTCCAGCAAAGGCTGGTAAAACGCGGCGTGCCCCTGAAAGGGTTGACCTATGGCGCGCTGGAACCGGCCGCCGGAAGCACGGTGAAACAGAAGATCTCCATTCAGCAGGGGATCCCGATTGAAAAGGCGCGAGAGATCGTAAAGCTGGTCAAGAATTCGAAGAAAAAGGCGCAAGCCTCGATCCAGGGCGACGTAGTGCGGATCAGCAGCAGGGATCGCGATACCCTGCAGGAAATAATCGCGTTGGTCAAGCAGCAGGATTTTGGCATCGATCTGCAGTTCACGAATTACCGGACCAACTGAGGACATGTGAGCGCGACGACGTCCATCAACGGGAAAGAAATCTTCGATCTTCTGCGCGACGACATTGCCGCGATCGAAGAACAATTCGGACGCGACACAGTCTCGAACGTCGCCGCGATTACGGAGATCGGCGAGTACCTGCGCGGCGGCGGGGGCAAGCGAATCCGCCCGGCGCTGTTGCTGCTCTCCGCCAAGCTTTTCGGCTACAAGGGCCAGGGCGCGGTAAAGCTCGCTTCGGTTGTCGAGATCATCCACACCGCGACGCTCGTCCACGACGACATCATTGATGAGGCCCAGACCCGCCGCGGCCGTCCCGCCGCCAATACGCAGTGGGGCAACTCGATGTGCGTGCTGGCCGGCGATTGGCTCTACATGCAGGCGTTCAAGATCGCGGTGCAGGAGCGCAATTTTCGCATCCTGGACGTGCTGATCGAACTGACGCAGCAGATGGTCGAAGGCGAACTGCTCCAGATGGAGAAACTCGGCCAGCTGATCTCGCTGCAGGAGCATCTCGATCTGATCTATCGCAAGACGGCCTGCCTGTTCTCGGTGTGCATGCGAGTCGGTGGCATTCTCGGCGGCGCCACCGAGCAGCAGGAAGAACGCCTCGGCCTGTACGGACGCGATCTTGGTTTAGCCTTCCAAATCGTGGACGATGTGCTCGACCTCACCGCTTCAGAGAGTGTGCTGGGCAAGCCCGTTGCCAGCGACCTGCGGGAAGGCAAAGCCACCATGGCCGTCATTCATGCGCTGGAGCGCTGCACCGCCGCCGAGCGCCGCCAAATCGAAACCATCCTGCACGATCGCGCCTTCAATGGCGTTACGCACGCTGAGATCCTGACCATCCTGAACCGCCATGGTTCTCTCGAATACGCCTCCAAAGAAGCGGCCCGCTACGCCGAATCCGCGCGTAACGCCATCTGCATCTTTCCGGACTCGGAGATCAAGCGAGCGCTGTTGTGGGCGCCGGAGTTCGTGGTGGCAAGAGAAAAATAGCTACTGGCT
>JBEKWX010000061.1:0-19156 GCA_049512675.1 Terriglobales bacterium
CGTTCCCAGTCCGCCGCTATCGATGTAATTCACTTCGCGCAAATTCATCACCAGCTTCGGGCTCTGGGCCAACAGGTTCTTGACCGTGTCGCGCAGGCTGGCCGATTCTTCGCCGAACACCACTCGACCGTTGCAATCCACCACCATCACGCCTTCCACCTGTCGCGTACTCATTCTCAGTTGCATAGGCGCTTCTCTCCAATGTTCGCGGTAAAACGCGATTCATGAGCGTACCCCGCCCGGCTCCGCCGCGCAAGCGTCCGGCTGTAGAGTCGGGGCTTGCCCCGTCTCCCGTTGCCAGGCGGAGGACTCGAGGTGCGACCGGAGACGCGGCAAGCCACGTCTCTACGCGAAATGCCCCGAACAAACTCCTCACGCGCGAGACTGTATAATCAGGGATTCCGATGAGCTATCAAGTCCTGGCGCGCAAATACCGGCCGCAAAAATTCTCCGACGTCATCGGCCAGGAACACGTCACCCGCACCCTGCAAAATGCGATCGCGCAAGAGCGCATTGCGCACGGTTATATTTTCAGCGGTCATCGCGGCATCGGCAAGACCACAGTCGCCCGCATCCTCGCCATGGCCCTGAACTGCCGCTCGGCGGAAAAACCGGTGGCCGAGCCCTGCGGCGTATGCGATTCCTGCACCGAGATTCGCGCCGGCAACGCCGTGGACGTAATTGAAATCGACGCCGCCACCAATCGCGGCATCGACGAGATCCGCGAATTGCGCGAGGCCGCGCGCTACCGTCCGGCCCGCGACCGCTTCAAAATCTACATTCTCGACGAGGCCCACCAGATCACCGACGCCGCCTTCAATGCGCTGCTCAAAACGCTGGAGGAGCCTCCCGGCCACGTCATCTTCATGATGGCCACCACCCAGCCCGAAGATATCCCCCAGACCATCCGCTCGCGCTGCCAGCACTTCAGTTTTCGCGCGGTGAAGTTCGAAGACATAGTGGGTCAGCTCCGCGACATCGTGAAGAAAGAGAAAATCCCCGCCGACGAGGACGCCCTAGCTCTGCTGGCCGAAGCGGGCGACGGCTCGATGCGCGACGCGCTCTCCATTCTCGACCAGGCCATCGCCTCCACCGCCGACCACCTGACCTCCGATTCCGTGCGCAGCCTGATCGGTTCCGCTCCCGCAGCGGCGCTCGAAACCGTAATGCAGGCGGTAGCTGAAAGTTCCAGCGAGAAAATTCTGGTGCTGGTCGATGAACTGATCGGCGAAGGCCACAGTCCCACGCATTTCGCGCGGCAGTTGGTGCGCTTTCTGCGCAATGTCACGGTGGCGAAGATCGCCGGCAAGGATTCCGCGCTGCTACAGATTTCCTCCGACGAACGCGCCCGCGTCGGCCGCATCGCCGATTTGTTCAGCGAGGAGGATCTCGCGCGCCATTTGCAAATCATGCTGCGCACCCACGGAGAACTCGGCTACCGCCAGGAACAGCGCTTTCACCTTGAACTGGGACTGCTGAAAATGGCGCATGCGCAGCGTCTCTTGCCGATCGAGCAGTTACTGAGCGAAGCGGCTGCAGGCGGCCCGGTGCCGACGCGCGGTGGCGGGAAGCCAGTGTCAACTCCGGCTTCGCCGTCCGAGCTGCGATGGTTAGACAAGCCAGGTTCGCGTTCAAGTTCCGTTTCGCCATTCGCCGCCGATTCGGCGCGCAAGGGCACACCCAAGGCGGAGTCGTCCTCTGGCACGATTGCATCAAGCGCCAACGTGGTCATCATGGGATCGGCCGCGCCCGCAGTTGAAGAGTTATCGCCCGAACCCGATCCGCGGCCATCGGCCCGCAGCGAAGCAAGGGTCGAAGCCAAGCTTGAGGCCAACGCCGAGTCCCTGCGCGACGCCGTTCTCAACGCGCTCGGCGATCGGCAAATGCTGGTTTCGATTTTAGAAAGCGCGGAGTGGAGACTGGAAGGAAACGCGCTGATCGCAAAAGCAGCCGCTTCGACCACTATGATAGAAATGTCATTTACCGCCGAAGCGCGTCGCATAGCCAGCGCCGCCGCCAGCGGTCTGGCCGGGAGACCGATCAGGATGCAGGTCGAGCCCGATGGAGCGCCGCCAGCGGCGCCCGCGCCACGCCGCTCTTCATCGAACGGAAGCGCATCGAAAGAAAGCGCATCGAACGGAAGCGCACGCAGCCGGGCCGAACAGGACCCGATCGTGCAACGGATGCAGGAAAAATTCGGAGCAGAAATTCGCACCGTGATCGATTATCGGGAGAAAGGATGAGACCCATTTGTAATTTGGTAATTTGTAATTTGTAATTGAAGAGCCGAACCCAAACTCCTCGTTGCCTGGTCTTAAATTACAAATTACAAATAACCTATTACAAATTACCCCATGGCTGGATTCAATTTGCAGGAACTGATGTCGCAAGCCAAGCAGCAGTACGAGACGCTGCAAAAAAAGATGGAGCAGACCGTGGTCGAGGCTTCCTCCGGCGGCGGAACAGTCACCGTCAAAATGGATGGCCGCAAGCAGTTGCGCAGCATAGTGATCGATCCGGAAGCGGTAAAATCCGGCGATGTCGAGATGCTGCAGGACCTGGTAATGGCCGCGTTGAACGAAGCCAGCCGCAAAGTCGACAAGGAAATGCAGTCCAGCGTAGGCGGAATGCTCGGCGGACTGGGAATGAATTTGTAATTTGCGATTTGTAATTTGTAATTGAAAAGCCCAAGGCCAAACCTTTCGCTGCTTGGTCTTAAATTACAAATTACAAATCACCAATTACAAATCCCTATGTCTCGCTTTGCCGAACCGATGACCCGGCTCATCGACGAACTCAAGAAGTTGCCGGGAATCGGCAACAAGAGCGCCCAGCGCCTCGCCTTTCATATTCTGCGCTCGAGCGCGGATGAGGCCGAGGCGCTGGCCTCCGCCGTTCGCGACGTCAAGGCCAAGCTGCGTCTGTGCTCGATCTGCAACAACATCACCGACGTCGATCCCTGCGTCTACTGCAGCAGTCCTACCCGCAATCAAAAGATCGTTTGCGTGGTCGAGGAACCGACCAACATTGCCGCGGTCGAGAAGACTCGGCATTTTAACGGCGTCTACCACGTCCTCCACGGCTCGATTTCGCCATTGCACGGAGTGGGCCCGGAGCAGTTGCGCATCGCCAACCTGATCAGCCGCGTGGCCGGCGGCGAAATCGAAGAAGTCATCCTCGCCACCAACCCCACAGTCGAAGGCGAAGCCACCGCCACCTACCTGGCCCAGCAACTGAAGCGGCAAGAACAAGGACAAGGAAAAGCGCTGCGCGTCACCCGCATCGCCATGGGAATTCCCGTAGGCAGCGACATCGAATACACCGACGAAGTCACCATGCTGAAGGCCATGGAAGGCCGGCGCGAAATCTAGCGTGCGTCGCGGCGCCGGCAAGCTGTAGTCCCTGAAACCCCCTACCCCTGGCCCGAACCGCCAGCGTGCCGCGTAGCGGGGTTATGGCACCAAATCAACACTACGGGGGTACCAATGGTATGGTAGTGGGCTACTTTGTTCAGAGTAGCCCACTAACGGCACTATCAAATGGCGAAGCTTCTTGCGTATAATATGCGTCAATCCAATATTGTTCCTCGGGAGTTGATCCTATGGGCCGTGGGAGTCCGTCGAGTTCCCTGCGATTCATGACTCAGGAACGAAATGACTCTCTCAACGTTCCCTTGTAAGCTTTGCGTTCGCGAACAGATTCTGCATTTCGCTAGGCGGGAGAAACATACCATGAAGTCCAGGAACGCACTTTCCACTCTGCGGGTTGTCGCCATCGCCTTTGGCATGCTCATCGCTTATGGCATTCCGATGTCGGGGCAAGAAGCTCTACTGCAGAAAGAGGCCTCAGCGCCGAAACCGGCCCCAGCGATGAATGAGGTTCTGCGGCATAACATCGAGGATTGGGTTCGCCAGGGGCGAGGCGTCCCCGAGGATTGGAGCAACCACCACCTCATTTTTTCCAACCCCGGCACCGAGGAAGACGCCATCAAGAACGGCACGCACGACCGCTGGCTCAAGATCGTCAACGATCCCCGCTACATTCTGCAGCAGATGAAGCGGAGTTCCGGCGTGAAAGCGCTCGCCGACCCGGAGACTGCCAGCCTGGGACAGGCGAAGACAGAGAGCATAAAGAAGGAAAAGACAAAGGAGGGAATGTGGACTGAGCCGCTGATAGGCGGGGGCCAGACGCAACCGAACATGTGGCCTGGCAAGTTTTCGTTTAGCACCACCGTCGCCAGTTGCAGCGCCGATTTTGTTGTTTATCCGACGGGTGTCGCGGGCGCGACAGGAAAAGCACCAAATATCATTGCCTACACCGACCTCTACAGTGGGTGCGCCCCCGCCACTGTTCCGTCGGTCTATTGGGCCTATAACACGGGCGGCGGCACGGTTACAACCTCTCCCATAATCGCTGAAGGCGGCTCACAGGTGGCGTTCATTCAGAGTAGTTCCGCAACCCAAAGCCTCACGGGATGCTCTGTCGGTTTCTTCGAACTCACCGATCTTACTTGCACCGGGGGTGGGTTGACCAGCGCCGACGTAGGCGCGGCGGTCTCGGGGGCTAACATCCCTGCCGGCGACACCATCGCGACCGTCACCGGTGCAACCACCGCCACGCTCACGACGGCAGCCACTGGCTTCTTTTTCGACGCTACACTCACGCTCACGTATCCCACGGCAAACTTGGTTCTCCTCAAGTGGGCGGCGGACACGGGGACGCTCTCTGCACCTCATAACCTTACGGCTCAGACATCGGCCTCCAACTATCGAAATTGTACGGCCCCGTGTTACTACGCTGTGAGCTTAGGCGCAAACGATACGTACTCTGCGCCGTTCTACGATTACCTCATCGATGATGCCATTTATGTGGGCGACGACATCGGCAGGCTCCACAAGATCACAGGCGTCTTCTATGGAACAACCATAGCCGAGGCGAGCGGTTGGCCCGTGACGCTGAACGCTAGCTACAAAACCGCGTCGCCCGTCTATGACCCCACCTCCGGGTATGTCTTCGTGGGCGACATTGCGACGGGCACCAATGCTGCCCTCTACGCCGTGAACTCGACAACCCCGACGACCATTAACAAATCGAGCGGCTTGGGCGACGCTATTGTCGACGGTACTTTGGTCGATCCCAACACGGAGAAGGTCTACGCCTTTGTCACCACAAATAGCGCCGGCGATAACGCCGTTTATCAATTCGCGGCGAACTTTGCGTCCGACACCGCCGGCACGGAAGAGGAAGTAGGCTATGGCGGCACTGGCTATTACTTTTACTCCGGCACTTTCGACAACGTGTACTTCAGCTCGGCGACCGGCGAGGCCGGGAACCTTTGGGTAATGGGAAACACTGGCGGCTCGACCGGCGGCGGCGGCGGCGGCGTGAACTTGTACCAGATACCAATCAATAGTAGCGGCGCCGTGTCAACTCCCGTTGCAGCCATTTCCGCCCTCACCGCCGTCAGCCAACACGTAACCGAATTTGCTACGAATAGCGTCAATGTCACGACAGCATCGACAACCGGCAGCATTTCGCTCAACCTGAGCGCCCTCACCGCCAGCGCTGACAACCGCCTCCTGGTTGGCATTTCAATCGTGGGTATCACCGACACAACTCCTACCGTCAGCAGCGTTACGTGGCACGGCACCCCTCTAACGTCTGTCTGCTCTATCCAAGAGAGCGAGAGTACGAGTAACTGGGTGAGTATGGCGATATACGAGCTGCCAAATCCCAGCGCCAGCAGCAGCACGGTCGCCATCACCCTGAGCGGTAGCACCGCGTTCCAAGCCGGCGCGGTCGTGTTTACGGATGTGGGTTCGCTTGGCACCTGCGAGACCGCATACACCAGGGGTGCCAGTGATGTTAGCAGCACCAGTGTTACGGTCACTGCGCCGGGAACGGGAGGGGTCGTATTCGACACCCTGGCGGTCGAATCAATCCAACCCAGCACTAGCTTCTTCATGACCCCGACCGCCGACCAGACAACGCTGTGGAGCCTCGTAGACACGAGCGCCCCTGGTGGCGCAAACTGCAATTCGGGCCCTGGTACTTGCACCGCTGGCGGGACAGGAAGCTACGCGGGCAACGTCTCAACGGTGTCTTATTCGTTCCCCGGCCCCAGTTTGAGTAATACCGCTTTTGGCGCGGTCCCGCTCATCGCGAAAACCGGGCAAGCCTTTTATGGGTGGCCATCCCCCGTTACCGAGTTTTGCAACAACGGTACAAGCGAGTGCACCGCCAGCGCAACGGCGACCACCGCGGGCACAGACTATATTTTCTTCAGTGTCGACAGATTGAACCCAGATAATCCCCCAATTGGCACCTGTGGCACAGGCGCTGGAGATGGCTGCATTTTGGGCTATAACATTACCACTCCGACGGCCACCCCCACCGCTGTCGGCGGCGAGGGGGTTTTAACTACTAATAATCCTGGCTGTTGGTCGACGAGTGCGATTGAAATCGACAACTCCGTGCCAGCCGGCACCTTGGCAGGCGCTTCCCAGATTTACACGCTGGAATTTAATGGCAACGGCGCAGGCGGTCCGACTGCGGGAACCTATACCAGTAGCGCTTGCAACAACTCTGATGCAGCCAAGCCTATAGCCCTGCAGCTCTCCCAATCGGCCCTCGAATGAGGGTAGGGCCTGCGGAGCCGGAGCATTAAACAACGCGCCCAGAACATCGGGCGCGTTTGAAGTTGTGCGTCGGAACCACCACGACTGCGGCCGACGTGGGCGCAGCCCTCGTCGGTTTTACTGATAGTTTCCCAAGCGGCGAGACGATCACCGCCGTAAATAGTGCCACTAATTTCACTGTTTTCCCAGCCTTGCCTAATTCTGCGCTCCAGCCATGATGGCGCGGAGGCTCTGCCTTCCCGGCGCCAGCAAGTAACTGCCCATCCGTGCCCTCCCGCATGGCCCCGATGGGCAATATCCCATGCCCAAGCCTCCTGCAATAATAGGCATCAATCCCCCGTTGTTGTCGGGGGTTTGATCCAATGGGCCATGATTTCCGCTGTGCAAAACCAGCCGTTTTCCGCGTCAGAATCTTAACGTCGTTGGGTCTCTTAATTCTCGCCGTGCTGACCTTGTCGTCAGTTTTATTGGGTCAAATTTCCCAGGGCCAGACTTCCCATGACTCCAAGACAGTGGTCCATCTGCCCACCGACTGGAGCCACCACCACCTTCTCTTCTCCAGCCCTGCGACTCCGGAACAGCTCAAACGCATTCAGCAGGACCCTCGCTATTGGCAACAGCTCTTTCGCCGTTCGCAGTCGACTTCCGAGTTCTGGTTTGGCTCGCCAACTTCCAGCAAGAATCACAAGCTGAAGCGCGACTGGTCGGTGAGCATGGGCACGGACGCAACCGTGGGCGCTGGCCAGTATCCTGGGAAATTCGGGTTCGATGTGACCACCTATAGCTGCGCCGACGACTTTGTGGTCTTCAATACCGGCTTGGAGGGTTCGGGCACGCAGGCCAGCATTATCGCCTATAACAATCTCTATGCCGGTTGCGGTGGAACAGTCCCCTCCGTGTACTGGGCGTATAACACGGTCGGCAAAATCACCACCTCGGTGACATTTTCCGACGACGGCACGCAACTCGCTTTCGTGCAAGCTCCAGCTGCCGGTCACCCTGCGACACTCGTCTTGCTGAAATGGGCTGCCTCCGGCGGATCCGCCGCAGCTCCGAAGGCGCCCACCAGTGAAACCGCCGGCAATTACCGGAACTGCACTGCGCCGTGCATGACAACCTTTGCCTTCAAAAATAGTAAGACCGATACATATTCCGCCCCCTTTTATGACTTCACGCCCTCGTCCGATGCGCTCTACGTCGGTGACGACGGCGGCTACCTCCACAAGTTCACGGGGGTGTTTTTGGGAGCAACGCCCGCGGAAAGCACAACCGCTCCGTGGCCGGTAACGGTGGGCACCACAGACTTAAGCAGCCCGGTTTACGATTCGACGACCGGGAATGTCTACGTGACCGCTTCCTACATCGGTGGCGACGGCGGGCAGCTTGCGGCGGTGTGCGCGACCTCCACCTGCGGCGCCATTGGAACGGTGACGCTGTCACGCCCGCTGACTGCGGGGCACGCAGGTTCCAACCCGTGTAATGCAGAAGCTTCGGGAAGGGACACTAATCTGCAGCTGGATGCTCCCATTGTCGACCCCATCGCCAACATGGTTTACGCATTTGTTGGGAATGACGGCAATGCCAACAGCGCTGTGTACCAGTTTTCGACGGCATTCGCGAATGCGACTTGCGGAACGGAAAAGACGATTGGCGGGGGCTCGACCGCTTCAGTCCCGGTCTACGCGGGTACCTTCGATAACGCCTACTTCAACTCCGCGAACGGCAGCAGCCCAAGCGGCAACCTGTATGCCTGCAGCAACACATCGGGTGACGCGACGCTCTACCAGGTTCCGATCAGCGCCAATGTCATGGGCACCGCTGCCAGCGTAGTGCCCCTTACCACCGCCCGTACCACCTGCTCTCCAGTGACGGAGGTGTATAACGGCACCAACGACCTTATTTTCCTCAGCGCTGAGGCCAGCGCAGCGTCACCCACGTGCACGGCCGGATGCGTCTACAGTACCAAAGTCACGCCCTGGCAATCTTTGACCGCCTATGCGGTGGGTCAGGAGATCCTGGACACCCACTTGCAGATTCAGGTCGTGGGAACAGCCGGCACGTCGGGCAACGCGGCCCCGACTTGGACCACTACCACCGGCGACACCACGACGGATAGCACCATAAAATGGGTAAACCAGGGGCCGCTCTCCACGACCATTTCAGCGCCCGCTTTTTCGGCGGGTGTCTACGGCTACGACTCCCAGGTTATCGACGGCAACGGCAACATTGAACTTTGCATCGAAGTCTTCTTCGGGATTGATTTCCCATGCTTCCAGGAAAGCACGCCCACCTGGCAAACCACACCGGGGGCCACTACAACTTCGGGCATAGCGACTTGGGAGAACCTGGGCCCGAACGGAATCCCCGCCCTGCCGGCAGCCGGGGGCACGAGCGGCATTATCATCGATAACACCGTACCGCCGGGTACGATCGGAACATCGCAGGTCTATTATTCGACGCTCACCGGAGGGACGGCCGTCCAAGCCTCGCAGTCGGGATTAAACTAACGAGGGCACGATCATTACGGGCATCCGTCGAGATCCCTGGTGATTCATGATTCATGCTGATTCATGAGCGAAAAGACTTTCTCGCCTTCCCGGTAAGCCTTGCCTCATGGGAACAAGATTCTGCACTTCGCCCAGGCGAAGCCTCCTGCGTATAATAGTCGTCAATCCAACATTGTTCTGCGGAAGTGATCTCATGGGGCGTGATCTCCGTTTCCCGCGAGTTGTTTTCTGCGTCCCATGCTTTGCGTTCGTGTGAACAGGATTCTTGCATGTCGCTTCGTCGGGAGGAACCTACCATGAAACTCAGGAACACGCTTTCCACCCGGAGGGCTGTCAACATCGCCTTTGGCATGATCATCGCTTTTGGCATTCCGACGTTCGGGCAAGAAGCGCCACTGCAAAACGAGGCCTCAGCGCCGCAACCAACCCCGGCGATGAATGAGATTCTGCGCCATAACATCGAGAATTGGGCTCTCCAGGGGCGAGGCGTCCCCGAAGATTGGAGCAACCACCACCTCATTTTTTCCGACCCCGGCACCGAAGAAGATGCCATCGCCAGCGGCACCCACGACCGCTGGCTCAAGATCGTCAACGATCCCCGCTACATTCTCCAGCAGATGAAGCGGAGTTCCGGCATGAAAACGCTCCCCGACCCGGAGACTGCCAGCTTGATGCCGCTGCCGAAGACAGAGCCCTTAAAGAAGCCAAAGCCAACCAAGGGGAAGATAAAGAAGGATTGGACCGAGACGCTGAAAGGCGGCGGCCAGGCGCAACCGAACATGTACCCTGGCAAGTTTTCGTTTAGCACCACCGTCGCCAGTTGCAGCGGCGATTTTGTTGTTTACCCGACAGGTGTCCCGGGCGCGATGAACTCGGCGGCAAATATCATTGCCTACAACGAGCTTTATGGCACCAACAGCCCGAATACGGGATGCGGGACCGCTTCGGTCACTGTTCCGTCGGTCTATTGGGCCTATAACACGGGCGGCACGGTTACAACCTCTCCCATAATCTCTGAAGGCGGCTCGCAGGTGGCGTTCATTCAGGTTACTGGCACTACCGCAAGCCTGGTTCTCCTCAAGTGGGCGGCGGGCAACGGGACGCTCTCTACGCCCGATAACCTTACGGTTCAGTCATCAGCTTCCAACTATAGGAACTGCACCGCCCCGTGCTTCTACGCCGTGAGCCTCGGCGCAAACGACACGTACTCGGCGCCGTTCTACGATTACCTCCCCGATGATGCCATTTATGTGGGCGACGACAGCGGCAAGCTCCACAAGATCACAGGAGTCTTCTATGGAACAACCATAGCCGAGGCGAGCGGTTGGCCGGTGACGCTGAACGCTACCTACCAAACCGCGTCGCCCGTCTACGACCCCACCTCTGGGAACGTCTTTGTGGGCAACGTCGCGACCGGCACCAATGCTGCCCTTTATGCCGTGAACTCGACAAGCACGACCATACACACGTCGAGCGGCCTGGGGGACGCTATTGTCGACGGTACTTTGGTCGATCCCACCACGGAGGAGGTCTACGCCTTTGTCACCACAGACGGTACTGGCCACAACGGCGTCTATCAATTCGCGGCGGGCTTTGCGTCCGGCACCGCCGGCACGGAAAAGGAAGTAGGCTTTGGCGGCACTGACTATTACTTTTACTCCGGTAATTTCGACAACGTGTACTACAGCGCGGCAAGCGGCGCGGCCGGGGACCTTTGGGTAGTGGGAAACACCGGCGGCTCGTCCGGCGGGGGCGGCGGCGGCGTGAACCTGTACCGGATACCGATTGGCATTGGCAACGCCATGGGAACCCCAGTTGCAGCCATTTCCAACCTCACCGCCGCTAACACTTCGACACCGGAGACGGTAACCGAATATACTACGAATAACGTCAATGTCACGTCAGCATCGGCAACTGGCAGCATTTCGCTCAACCTGAGCGGCCTCACCAGCAGCGCCAACAACCGCCTCCTGGTTGGCATTTCAATCGTAGGTCTTACAGACACAACTCCAACGGTCAGCACCGTAAAATGGGGAGGAAGCAGTGGGACCGATCTGACGTCTGTCTGCACCATCCCAGAGAGCGCCAGTTCGAGTAACTGGGTGAGTATGGCGATATACGAGCTGCAAAATCCCAGCGCCATCTCCAGTACCGTAGCCATCACGCTAAGCGGGAGTACCGTGTTCCAAGCCGGTGCGGTCGTGTTTACTAACGTGGGCTCACTTGGAACTTGTGTGACGACAACCACCAGGGGCGTCAGTGATGTTAGTAGCACCAGTGTTACGGTCACTGCGCCGGGAACGGGAGGGGCCGTATTCGACACCCTGGCGGTCGAATCAATCGAACCTAGTGGTAGCTTCTTTATGACCCCAGGAGGCACCCAGAACTCGCTGTGGAACCTCGTAGAGCCCAGCCCCCCGGGTGGCGCAAACTGCGCTCCTACTTGCACCGCTGGCGGGGCAGGAAGCTACGCGGGCAACGTCACAACGATGTCTTATTCGTTCCCCGGTCCCAGTGAGAGTAATACCGCTTATGGCGCGGTCCCGCTCATTGCGGCCGAGAACACGATCGCCAATTATGGGTGGCCATCTCCCCTTGCCGAGTTCTGCAACGGCGGTTTAAGCGGGTGCACCGCCAGCGGAACGGCGACCACCTCGGGCACGGACTATATTTTCTTCAGTGTCGACAGATTGGCAACAGCCACTACCAATTGTGGCACAGGCGCTGGACAGGGCTGCATCTTGGCCTATTCGATCGACACTCCAACGAATGCCCCCACGCCAGTCGGCAGCGCGCAATTTTCAACCACAGGTCCTCCTGGCTGTTGGTCGACGAGTGGAATCGTCGTCGACAACTCCGTGCCAAGCGGTACCTTGGCGGGCGCTTCCCAGATTTACACGTTGGAATTTAATGGCAATGGTGCAGGCGGTCCGACCGATGGAACCTATACCAGTAGCGCTTGCAACAACAATGATTCACACGCTACCATCGCCTTTCAGGGCGCCCAATCGAGCCCCTAACCGAGGGCAGAGCCTGCGGAACCCGAGCATTGAAAAACGCGCCCAGAACATCGGGCGCGTTTTGTAGTTGTGCATCGGAACCACCGCGACCGCGGCGGGCGCGAGTGCGCGGTGTGGGTCTCGAGAATTTATGGGACACATCTAGAGGACGCCGTGCTAGGAAGTCTTGCGGCTAAAGTGACACTGCCCCAGCCCATGAACCTTTCCGCAACTCAATGCCTGCGTCTCAAACACCCGTTCGAAGCGGAATGCGGGCTTGGTGTAGGGCTTCTTCGATTGTTTTTCCTGAGCTGGTCGCTTGTTCTCAGGTGCCACCGGATTCCCATTCGGCATCAGACATCTCCCAGAAAGTAGACTCGGACTAGTGGCTGGAACTCGACTCTTCTGCCGTAACGTCGGCGCTCTTGCCGGAATTGTAACATTTCTCCGGTCCCAGCCCCGAAAGATTGCAATTTTTTTTGAGGCTCGTCCCCACCCCCATAACTCTGCAACCCCACGCTGAACTGTGCAACACTTTGAACATCCCGCTGTAAGCAACCGCCGCAAGTAACACTGGAGCGGTCACGCCCATCCCCGCCAGCGCCAGCGAACTGGCTTCATTTCTTTAAGTTGCGGAAGCAATCAAAACCGATGCGCAGAATCTGACACTGGCCCCCTAGTTGCTGCATCGCCTACGCATGTATCCTCGCTCCTTCTGAACACTTTGCTGGCGCGAGATGAACTAGCGGACGTGAACCACGTCCGCAATTCTCTGAACCAGCCGCGCCCTGCGATGTAAACGCATCGCAAGCGGCGCTCCCGAAACCGGGCCCACCCGCCCGGTTTCTTTTTTTGCAGTTGCTCGGAATCAGCCGCCCCTTCAGGGGCCCGAAGGCCCTCTCAGTCGCCAGCTGTTCCCAGCAGGAATCCGTTGGCTTCTTCTTCCTCGGCCACGAGTCCTTCCGGCAGCCGGCCACGGTTGTACTCCGCCATGCGATTTTTCCACTTGAGGAAATCGGTGATGCTCTCGGGCTCAATGCGGATCTCCACCCGCCGCAAACTCGCCAGCAGAAGATTCATCTCGTTCCGGAACCCAATCTCGGAGCGCAGGTTTTTCGCCGACGCCTTGACCCGCTCGATCTCGCGCCCGCACACTTCCAGCAATCCCCAGCCGGTGGGAAGTTCCTCGCTGCGTATCAGACCTCGCGATGCCAGGTAATACCGCTCACAGCCGACGCCCATCTCCGGCCTTTGGCGGAAGGGCTTGTCGCGATCGGCCAGAAAATCCGCGCGCGACACTTTGCTCTCGACCAGCACCGAGTGGCACGCCTTTTTCCAGCCAATAGCGTCCGGCATCTCGCCGCTGACGCAGGCCTGCTCGCTAAGCACCACCCCGCAGCGATAGCGCCGCAACCAGCGCACCGCCATAGAAACCAATTTTGCATGGTTCAAATTCGCATGGGTCACAACGAAAGTTTGGAAGAGGAACGTAGTTCTGAGAAGTGTCAGACTAGCTTCAAGGGATCGTGTGGGGACGGGGCTTTGCCCCGTCCGAGCCGAGCGCAGCTCGGCAGCTGCTAGTGGCCGCAGCAACCATAGACTTTGCGATAGCACTTAGCTGCCGGCGCGCCCTGGGGAATTGCTGCTCGGCGAACTCCGCAACGCCCGCACCAGCACCGGCCGCCGCAGCACGGTCTCCAGTAAATGTCGCGCCGCCGCGACGCCCTCCGCCGAACGGTCCAGCGCCGAGTATCCCGCCGCCCGCACCAATACGCAGTCGTCCTGCAAACCAACCTCGAGCCGCGGAGCTCTCTCGTTTTCGCTCCCACTGCGCCCATGGCGTGCGTCCAGCGCCCCATGGCGCGTGTCCAGCGCGTTAGCCAGACGCAAAACGCCGGCCAGCTCCATGGCGATCGGCCGATCCGGCAACTCCAGCACTTGCATGGTTTTTCCCCGCGGACGCGGCAATGCTCCCCGATGATAGCGCGCCACCACTGCCGCCATTTCCAGTTCTCGCGCACTCCACCCGAGAGGCCGCGCCAGCCCGCGAATCATCCGGTACGAATCCTTCTGGTGATTGGCCTCGCCCTTGGCCTTGCCGACGTCGTGCATGAGCGCCGCCGCCTGTAACACCGCTCGCGAGTCATATCCCGGATTCTGGTCCGGATTCGCTTCTCCCGCATCCGCCGTCAGCAGCCCCGCATTCTTCAACCCGTCGTACAAAAGAAGCGCCAGTTGGGCCACGCGCTGGGAATGCGAAAAATCGGGATCCAGATATCCCGCCCATACCCGAAGACGGCTAAGCGCAGCGGCGCGCAGCTGCGGGCCCGCCGGCAACTCCGCCCGCCAGACACGCCATAGCGACTGCCGGCCCACCATCTTCTCGCGATAGCGCTCAATCCTCTTGGTGCGCTCCACGTTCAACTTCTCACGCCAGCGGCTCTGGCTTTCCACATCGGGGAACGCCATAATCTCGACGGCGGTCGCCCACAGCACATCCAGATCGTGCACCTCTCCCAGCAGATCCTGCAGCTCTTTCAGATCTTCGCCCCATAACGCGTGCTGGCGCGGCAGAAAATTTTCCACCGTGTAACGGAAGCGTTTGATGCCAATGCGCAGTGCGTGCCAGCTAACCTGCGACCGCGTCCGCAGGGCCTGTTTGTGCAGATCGTAACCGGCTGTCCACTTTTCGAGCGCCAGATGCAAATACACCACGCTCCCCGGACGCACCCGCGATGCGCGCCGCGGCAGAGTTCGCGACCACTGCCGCCATTGCTTGCGGTCAAACTGATGGAGATCTTTAAAAGCGTGCTGTTTGCATGCGGCCTCGCGCGTGTGCACGTGATGGAGGAGCTTGACGACGACCGGATCGCCGAGATTTGAATCGCCCGTGGGTGCCCCATCCTTGCGCGTTCTTTGCGCAAGGGTGGGTGCGTCTCCCGCCGCCGAGTCGCTGCCAACTCCCAGCTTCTCGATCCACTCAGCCATCACCTGCATGTCGCGCAGCTCACCCAGCGCCTGAAAGAGTTTTTTCCCCGCCTTCTTCATATCCTTCCATGAAGAATCGGGATCGATAGCCATCAATCCATCGGCCAGAGAACGGCAGCGCCGCAGCGCAACTCGAAGATCATGCACCGCGTCGACATCGAAACCCGCAGCCGCCCGATCGCACTCCACTAGCACGCGCTCCATCCACGCGCGCAGGCCAAGTTTCGCCTTTGCGTTCGCAGGCTTCGGACCGGGCTTCGGACTGGGTTTCAGACTGGGTTTCAGACTAGGACTGGCTCCCAACGTGGCTCCTTTTGTTGTTGACAGGAACCATTGTCGCCTCTTTGCGCGGATTCTTCTAGCAGAGTAGTTCAGTTAAAGCTTACTACTCCCCCGCGGCCTATCGTGGCTGAGTGGAGACGGGCTTTATGCTCGCAGGACTTGTACTTTGACCCGGGCCATTCCTGGCAAGAACCACGGCGTGTGGATCCTCATAGACGACCTGAAACCGCGGGTCGTGGTACAGCAGCGTTGCCAGTTGAGCTCGCCGATCCAGCAACACCAGCCGTGCGGCCTCCAGATCCGGATCGGCCCACCACTCCGCCGAACCCTGCTCCACCCGGTTGAAGCGGCTCAAAACCTGGTCTCCATACAAATCCGTCCTGCCATCGATGACGACGGGATACTCCGGCAGGCTCCAGATGATGAATCCACCCCAGTTCAGATTGTTGTAAATCGGCCCGGGCAGGGACGCGGCGCGGATGAAATCGCAAGCGTGCACTGGAAAGTAAAGTGCGAGCGCGCGCCGCAGCGAATCGTTGTTGACCTTCGAGTCCCACGCCACCAGCAGAAACATCAGAACTGTCCCTAACGCTGTAGCCGCTGCGAACGCCCAGGCGCGACCTCGCGAGATGACTGCTGAAGTGACTGCTCCATCATCCGTCGCCAGCTTGCGATCCGCAATAATCGCCAGCGCCGGAATGCAAACGAACCAGGAATCCCGTTGCATGCGAAAAGCGACGAGCGTGCAGGCCACTAGCAGCACCAGTTTGAATGGATCCCGGGATCGCTGCCAACCCAGACTAAAAAACGCCGCCACCACGATCAGAAGCACGATGAAGTGTTCGGTGGCGCGGAAGTTCAACGCCTGCAACTCCACAATGATGCTGTATGGCGCGGAACTTCGCACATAATCCAGAGTCACCGCATAAAGACGCCAGGAGTAGGGCCCGAGCAGCGTTGCCAGCACCGAAAGCCCCGCTACCGCGCCTAGTCTTGCAACCGGCAACTCCCGTTCTCGCTCAAGCGAAACGCTCCAGAATTTCGGTAGAATCAAGCGCACCATGCCAACCATCACCAGCAAGCCAAGAACGAAGAGACCATAAATAAAATGGATGTGCAGGTTGGCCCATAGCAGAAATAAAACGGGCAACAGGAAAAGCGGCCCGATGTTGCTTCGCCTTCGCGCCTCGAAAATCAGCCCGATTTCAATCGTAAACATCAGGACGGAAGTCAGCATGGGCTGCAATCCCAGGCAATGATGCATGGCCCACATGCCCGCCGCCGTCAGCGCCCACGCTCTCCAGAAACTGCCGCTCCCCCGGCGCAAAATGACAAAAAGAAGGAAACTGATCGCCACTTCCAGCCCGGAGCGCAATCCCACCAGTCCGGCCAGTCCGAACCAGTGATAAAAGCGCGACGCAATCACTTCGAAGCCCCAGCTATATGCCGCCCACGGATGGCTCACATACTGCGAGAACACTCCTTGGTGGGGCACAGCGTGCAGGGCCACAATCGCGTCTCCGTCGCGCAGATGCCACCACAAATCGGGATCGTAGATTGCGGAAGTCAGCGGCTCCAGATGAGTCGACCCGGTCAGCAGAATCACCAGGGGCAGACACCGTATGACCGGACGTTTCGAGAATTGGAGGAGATTGGCCATGCCGCTCTTTGAGGTCCAACCATGAAGGTGCAACCATCCCGAGCGGCGCTCGCCCCGTGACGGTGATTGCCCTTTGACTCGCAGCACCGCACGCGGCGCTGTTTCTATGCTCTAGGTCAGCCCTTCAACTCTTTTCTACGCGCGCGGACGGGGCCGGGAAAGTTACCGTCGTCATTATGAATCCAGGTGGCAAGCTCGGTGACGCTCCGCACAGAAAAAAATGCCAGCCCAAGTTCAGGCTGGTATTGTGCTGCTGTAGAGACGGGGCTTGCCCGTCTCTGCTAGCACCATCTTGTATGCGGCGGGAGACGCGGCAAGCCGCGTCTCTACAGGGAAGTAATTCTAGGTGCTCAGCACCTTCTCGCGTTCTTCGGCGTCGAGCCGCTCCTCGCGAGGCGAAGACGGCAGCGCGAACTCCAGTACTTCGTCGATGGTCTTCACGTAGTGCGTCGTTAATCCCGTCAACTGTTCCGGTGTCAGGTCTTCCTCGACATTGGTTTTGTTGTCCGCCGGCAGAATCACGTCATGCACACCGGCGCGTTTGGCGGCCAGCACTTTCTCCTTGATGCCGCCCACCGGCAGCACATTGCCGCTCAACGTGATCTCGCCCGTCATCGCCGTCAGTGGACGCACCTGCTTGCCCGTCAGCAGCGACACCAGGGCAGTCACAATCGTGACCCCTGCCGAAGGACCGTCTTTCGGAATCGCTCCCGCCGGCACGTGAATGTGGATGTCATGGTTGGCGAAAAATTCTTCGTCAATACCCAACTCCTTCGCATTCGAACGCACCCAGCTCAGCCCCGCCTGCATCGACTCGCGCATCACATCCTGAATCTGCCCGGTGATGGTCAGCCCGCCTTTGCCCTTCATCTGATTGGCTTCGACGAACAAAACGTCGCCGCCCGATGGTGTCCACGCCAATCCCACCACCACGCCCGGGCGCTTGGTGCGCTCGGCAATTTCGCCCTCGCTGCGGATCTTGATGCCGCCCAGAAACTCCTGCACGACTTCCTTGGTAATCACCAGCTTCTCGGTCTTGCCTTCCGCAATCCGGCGCGCCTGCTTGCGGCAGATGGTGCCGATATTGCGTTCCAGGTTGCGCACCCCCGCCTCGCGCGTGTAATGGCGGATCACGTGGCTGATTGCCTCTTCCGGAAATTCGATCTGCTCTTTCGTGATTCCGTTTTCCTCGATCTGCCGCGGAATCAGGTATTGGAACGCGATGTGTACCTTCTCTTCCTCGGTGTACCCCTGCAGTTCGATAATTTCCATGCGGTCGCGCAGCGGCTCGGCGATCGGATCCAGCATGTTCGCGGTGGTAATGAACAACACCTTGGAAAGATCGAACATCACGTCCAGGTAGTTGTCGCGAAAAGTCGCGTTCTGCTCCGGATCGAGCGCTTCCAGCAACGCCGACGCCGGATCCCCGCGGAAGTCCCGCCCCACCTTGTCAATTTCGTCGAGCATGAACACCGGATCTTTCGTCTCCGCCCGTCGTATCCCCTGAATGATCTGCCCCGGCAACGCCCCTATGTAGGTGCGCCGGTGCCCGCGAATTTCCGCTTCGTCGTGTACTCCGCCCAGCGACAGACGCACGAACTTGCGCCCCAGCGCCCGCGCAATCGATTTGCCCAACGAAGTTTTGCCCACGCCCGGAGGCCCGACGAAACACAGAATCGGCCCTTTCATATTGGGCTTCAACCGCCGCACCGAAAGGTAATCCAGGATGCGGTCTTTCACTTTCTGCAAGTCGTAGTGGTCGGCGTCGAGAATCTCTTTCGCCTTCGGAATTTCAATTTCTCCACCCGAAGTCTTCGCCCAGGGCAGGATCGCCAGCCACTCGATGTAGTTCCGTGTAACCGAATAATCCGCCGCCATCGGCGACATGCGCGCCAGTCGCCCCAGTTCCTTCAGCGCTTCTTTCTTCACATCGTCGGGCATGCCCGCGGATTCGATCTTCTGCTTCAGTTCGTCGGTGTCGCGCTGGCCCTCGTCCTGCTCGCCCAGTTCTTTTTGGATCGCCTTCATCTGCTCGCGCAAGTAGTACTCGCGCTGCGTCTGCTGCACCCGATCCTGCACTTC
>JBEKWX010000062.1:0-12958 GCA_049512675.1 Terriglobales bacterium
ACCGCCGTAATCAGCGACACCAAAACCAACATCCGCAACATGGAATCCCGCAGCCAGAACGGCCAAGCCAGCGTAGACGTAGTTCTCGACATCGCCGACCTCAAACACCTCCAGAAAATCATCGACGGAGTCCGCCAGATCCCCGGCGTACATGACGTCCAGAGATTGCAAAAGATCTAGCAAGCCGCTGCAACCCTTCAGTGTGCGCGTGAGAACTCGTCTTCGGTCAATCCAGTGGAACGGGATGCACAAGCATCCAGCCCCGGAGGGGCGAACCAACTTAGCCCAGCGCTTCAGCGCTGGGAAAAAGTGGAGGAAATGATTCAAGTCCCGGAGGAACGACTGCTGGTCCGGGTGCTGCACGGAACTTGGGACTCCATTCATGTTCGGCGTACGCAGATTGGTGATTATCGTATAACGAACATCCCCCTTTGACGGGTTGAGAGTTATGCGGCTGGGGATGTGCTATAGTGTCGGCCACGCGATCCACGGCTATGCACGTGCCCGCTAGGATGTGGGGCGCACGTCGGTTCACCCGTCCAGCGCGATGTCATCGAGATAAGCAGCGTAACTATTATTCTTCGGGGGTCAGTCGTGCGACTGGCGCGTTTCGGGCAATTCTTCCTTCTGGCTTTTGCGTTCCCTGCTCTACTGCTTTCGCAGCCAACCGTTCAGTTGCCGCGGGTCCTGTGGATGAGAGCCGCCTGGCCACGCTGCACGGCACGGTGCATGCGCTCGCCGGCAGGAATTCGATCATGGCGCGGTCTCCGATGACTTCCCTATGCGGCGAATGTTGGTCATGCTGAAACGCCCACCGGAACGCGAAGTGGCGCTCCAGCGTTTCTTGCGAGAGGTGCACACACCCGGTTCTCCGATGTTCCATCAGTGGCTGAGTCCGGAGGGGTACGGCAAGCAATTCGGCGCAAAAGACGAAGACATTCAAACCGTGGTCGCGTGGCTGCAGGCTCACGGATTTTCTGTCGCTCGCGTCACCGGAAGCAGAGCCATGATCGAGTTCTCCGGCACCGCCGGGCAAGTGCGCGAGGCGCTGCATACCGAGATTCATGAATATGCTGCGAGGGGCAGAAGTTTTTATGCGAATGACAGGGAAATCAGCATCCCCAACGATATTTCGTCGCGCGTTCGCAACTTCGCTCCCTTAAATACTTTCCCGCTCACCAGCTATATTGCCCCGGCGGGCAAGGCCAAGCTCTCACGTGGCATCCGCGGCGCGGCGCCAGCATTCACTTTGACGGTGAACAACGCTCCATTTTATGCGCTCGCCCCGGAGGATTTCGCCACACAGTCTGACTTGGCGCCCGTCTACGCGGCAGGAACGAACGGTTCCGGCGAGACCATTGGAATCATTGGAACCACTAACCTGAATCTAGCGCTGGTGAATGCTTACCGCGAGTTATTTAATCTGCCCGGCGAGCATACTCAGATCGTAGTCGACGGCGAGGACCCCGGCGATGGTTTGGCCCCGAACGTCGAGGCGCTCCTCGATGTTGAGTTGAGCGGCGCCGTCGCGCCCAGCGCAACTATCAATTTCTACGTTGCCGGGGGGCAGCCCTTTCAGGATAATCTCGCGCTCGTGGCGTTGCGGGCCGTCGAAGACGACCAGGCATCTGTGCTCAGCCTGAGTTACGGCCAGTGCGAGCCGCTGCTCGGCGAAGCGGGAAACCAGCTCTGGGCGGGGCTTTGGGAGCAGGCTGCGGCGCAAGGTCAGACCGTGGTGGTGGCCAGCGGCGACACCGGCCCGGCAGCGTGCCTTGATGTCATTCTCATCGGCCAGAATGGCGACAAAGAAACCTTCGGCCTGACGGCCAATGGCCTTAGCTCCACACCCTGGAATGTGTCGGTGGGCGGAACCGACTTCTATTATTCCGATTACGCTAGCGGAGGCGCGAGCATCGCATCGCTCTGGAACCAGACCAACGACAGCAATCTCGGATCTTTGAAGGCGCCGCTCCCTGAGCAGCCCTGGGACGACGCTCTCGGATTCAATATCGTTCCCTACTTCACCGTGCTCGATGGCGGAGCGGTTGTAGAGTCCGGTCCTGTTCCCTCCAACGCGGGAGGAGGCGCAAGTAGCAACTGCTCGCAAGAAACCCAGGGTTCGCCCACCTCTTTGCCGTCCTGTATCGCGGGTTATTCGAAGCCGGTATGGCAGCAGGGTACGGGTGTTCCCGCTGACGGTGTTCGCGACTTGCCGGATGTTGCCCTCTTCGCCGCCAACGGGCCGAACTTGAGCGCCTGGCCGATCTGCGCTGAACCGGGAGATTGTGCTGCCGGCGCGACGTCGGCGGTCACCCTGGTGGGCGGAACTTCAACGTCCACCCCTGCAATGGCCGGGATTATGGCTTTAGTCAATCAGAAGTACGGTCGTCAGGGACAAGCCGACTACACGTTATACGCCTTGGCGCGCCAGCAATCTGGCGTCTTTCACGACATCACGCTCGGAACCAACGACGTGCTGTGCTTGATATCCAATCCGGGAAGTCTATCTATTCCCAATTGCACCACTCTTTACTCCAAGCCCTACTTTTCAAATCTCTACTCATTTGGCATCTACCCGGCAGGAACCGGATACGATCAGGCCTCCGGTCTCGGGTCCTTCGACGCCAACGAGTTGCTTTCCAACTGGGATAAGGTGGTCTTGTTACCGACCACAACCACCCTCCAGCTTTCTCCCACAACCATCACCCACGGTTCTCCGATCGCCCTCACGGCTTCGGTGGGAACCGGTTCCGGCTCCGGCGTTCCCACCGGCGACATTGTGCTCGAGACCGATCCAGCATCCGCCATGCGAGGCAATGGAGTGATCGCTCTCTCTGGCGGGGCGGCGTCTACCAACATCACCACCCTTCCAGGGGGCTCGTATAAGGTGTTGGCTCAATACGGGGGCGATGGGGTCTTCGGCGCCAGCACATCGTCCCCGGTAGCAGTGACGATTACACCCGAGCAGAGCGCTACCTCGCTGAAGTATGTATACAGCAGCACCGTCCTCTCCCCGCCAACGGTCCCCTTCGGCAGCGCAGTGACCTATGAAGCCACGCCCACCGGGCTAAGTACCAACTCTCCCGGGCTTGCCACCGGCTCAGCGACCTTCATGGACGGCAGCACCTCGGCCACCGTTCCGCTCAACGTGAATGGTGTGGCGACATGGTCACCGCAGACTCTCGCTCTCGGGTCGCATTCCGTCACGGTGAGTTACTCGGGCGACGCCAGCTACACTCCGTCGACCGGTGGGCCAGTGACCTTCACGGTCGTGAAGGGAACACCTTCGCTCGGAGCCGAGATACTCGACCAACCCCCGGTAGTCAACTGCCCTCCGGCTGGCGGCTTCTGCAACAACTATTTTCTGGCAGGATCGAATGTCGTGGTGCACGTGCTGCTAAACGCTCCCAGAGCCAATGTGCCGCCAACGGGAACGGTGACGGTCACCTTCGGCGCCCTGACGCAAACCGCTCCTGTGGTCGCGGACTCTTACATCAATGAAAACCTGTCTACGGCCTATGTGACGCTTTCCAATGTGCCAGCGGGCACGTATTCTTTGAGCGCCAATTGCTCGGGTGACAGTAACTGGAACGCGACGTCTTATACCTCGCCACAACAGTTTAGCTTCGTCGCTAGCAGCGCCGTCGCAACCTCGACCACGACCCTGACCGTATCCCCTACAAACGTCGATAGCTCGGGTAGCGCCACGTTCAACGTAACTGTTACGGCCAGCACCGACCAGTATGGCACTCCGATCGGGATCGTAAATTTGATTGGAAACGGAACCTTATTCGCGGGAGGTTTTATAGGCCCCTCTGGTATTGTTACAGTTTCTCCAACCGAGACGGCCACGATAACGGTCCCGGCAACAGAGATCCCGCTCGGTCAACTGAACGTAATCGCGGTCTATTCAGGCAGTGGTGGAGTCGCATCTTCCGTCAGCGCCCCGGTGCGGCTTAACGTTACAGCCACCGACTTTACCTTCTCCACCGGCGCGCCAAGCCTTATCGTCAAATCCGGTCAGACGGGCACGGTTCCGCTCCTGCTCGGTGGACCTTATGGAATCGGCGTTCCGGTCTCGCTCACCTGCGCTCCTTCCTCCAGCCTCTTCACTTGCAGTGTGAACCCCACATCTCCCACGGTGAATGGTTCTGGCGTGGCCACTCTGACGATTGCCGCCACCGCCCAGAGCACAACCGCAAAACTGGCCCCCTTGCCCGGCCACAATTCCAGCCGCTGGTTCGCCGACGCATACAGCTTTGCTTTCGCCTTCGGCGCGGTACTGATTTTCCCGGGCTGCCGGCGCAAATGGAGAGTGCAAGCCATCTTCCTGCTTTTCGCTTTCCTCGTCGTCGCGGCCAGCTGCGGCGGGGGATCCAGCAATGCTCCACCGCCGCCGAATACGAATCCTACCCCCCCGGGGGCATATAGCGTTCTGGTCACGGCCACTGCGAATGGTGTAGCCCACAACGTGCAGTTGGCCGTCCTAGTGGGGGCCGAGTGAAGGGCTCACGCCCAGATAGACATGCTGCGTATCTCCCCGAATCTGTATGTAGGAATCAAAGCGGTAGTCAGGTTTCGGGCAAAAGGCACTCCTTATTTGTCGCCAACCCGGAAGTTATCCAGAAATGGGCTTCTGGGAGATCATTAGCAGCGGGCCTTGACCGTTGGGTTTACAGAGAAAGACGGCAGAGAAAAACGCATATGGCACGCAGCGTGAAAACCATGACCGGCCGTTGCCCCAGTGCATGGCGATCCGGCTGCAAATAGATTCAAGACACCACGACTTCGCGCGCTTATAACTGAGAGAGTGAATTCTCAGACCACAAGCACGAGCGCTGCCTATCTCATCGGAAGCGAAGCATCTGTATTTTCCATCTCCGGGCTCCAGCTCCGTCTTTGGCCAATTCTGGCGACGATCGGATTAGGTCTGCTCGTCGTCCTGCCCAGCGGCTATGTTTTCTTCTTGCTTACGCAGCACATGAGCAAAACGGAGACGGCCTTGGCGTTGATCGCCAACCATGCCGTAATGTTACTGATTTCCGTAGCACTAATCGCATGGTTCAGCAGGGGAAAATTCTCCGAGTACGGGCTGCAATGGCCCAAGCACAGCAATTACGTGCGATCCGCGCTCTGGTGGGGAGCGGCATTCGGTCTGCTAATGACCTTTGTCGATTATTTTCCCCAGATACTAAGGCATATTCCACCGCCGGACAATCTTGCCCTGACGCCTCGAAGTATAGGAGCCTGGGTTTTTTTCGAATGGATTTTTGTTGGGCCGACCGAAGAGATTCCGTTCCGTGGGCTGCTGCAAACGTTCCTCATGCAGCGCACGTCGGGCCGCATACGCTTCTGGAAATACGAGATGCATGTCGCCGGAGTCATTTTGGCGCTGTTGTTCGCACTCGCTCACCTCGCCAGCTTCTGGCAAGAGAACTTGTGGATAGCGTTAGGCCAGCAGATCTATGCGTTCGCACTCGGCATCCTCTATGCCTACTGGCGCGAAAAATCTGGGAGCCTGCTGGCTCCGATCATTGGACATAACATGAGCGACGGAGTGGAGTACGTCCTGATGTTTCTGATGACATGGGCATGGCGCTGACCTGAGATGGGGCCTCGACTGTTTTATAGGGCCCTCACGCCAGCCTCACGCAGCAAGGCAGAGTTTCAACACTCAGGGTGGTTATTTGAAGATGAGTTTACATGCCTCTTGTCCCGAAGCGCGGCATCGAGTTCTGCAGCGAGCTGAGACTTTATGCCGCGCGTCGCATTCTCGAGTTCAGCTTTAGCCCGCGCTACGTGTCCCAGCATTGCGTGCAGCCGCTTCGGTCCCAATACCAGGAGTGCGAGCATAAGCATGAACAGGATTTCAGTGCCGAAATCCACGATTCACTCCTTAATTAGGCCTTGGTCATTGGCAATAGTCGTTGTTGTGCTGACCGGCTTCTCTTCGTCAGCTTTCATGGCTGACTTGAAACCGCGGATGCTTTCCCCGATTCCTTTGCCCAGTTCCGGAAGTTTCTTAGGTCCGAACACGAGCAGGGCGATCCCGAAAATAATCGGCAGATGCATCGGTTGAAACAATCCTTCAAACATAAGAGCTCCTTCGATTCAGATGAAAAGAAATCTGGTTACCAAATCGTTAAAAAATGCGGACGCCGTTCCATGAAACCGTACAGCGTCCGCCAGGAGAGAAATCACCAAGAAAGCGGACAGTCAGAGTTCAGGTTACGAGCGGACCGCGGCATCGGCCGCGACAGCCATAGTGTTTAGGAGGTTGAGGAACTCCTCACTTTGGCCGATGAAGAGACCATCGGCGGTGAAACTCTTGATCGTAGCCACGGCGCCTGCAAATTTATCGGTCAGCGGACGAATCATCGAGACATTGGGGAGATTGCCCTTGAAATTGAAAGGCACGGGGAAGATCAGGCTGGGTTGAATCTTCCGATTGACTTTGCTGAAAAAATTGGGAAATGTCAGGCCGGATATGGCGTCCGTAAATGGCGCCACTGGGGCTTGCACTCCGTTGCCCGAAAAATCAACCCATTCCAGAAAGTGCGCGATCTCGTCTCCACCAATGCCCAGGGTGATCTCAAGCACTTCCGAGTCCGTCACCTTTTGACTCATAGTTGCGTAAAGACTCGAGCCGCCTTGCTCAATGTATCCGAAGTGAAAGCCCGCTACATTCGCAATCGCCTGAATGTGATCGTTACCGGGGAAGTTCGGGTTGGAAGCGCCGTTGAAATCGCTGTTGTTTCGGGGAATGGCGGTAACATTCTGGAGAGTGAGCGCCTGAGGAAAAGTTGCGCCGCGGTCTGGATTGGTTGCGCTGCGGTAGCGAACGTACCAACTGGTATCGACGTTGAGCTGCATCAGGTTCGTGAGGCGAAGCTTACCTGATGATCCCGTAGCTGTGCTTCCCGGCAAAGTTTCGAACTGAGTGAAGTTGACCGGCTCGGCTCCTCTGGACTCGAGATAGGCATTGAGAAAGGTAGCGTGGCTCACTTCATCCAGTGTGTTACTGGTGATATATTGCGGGCCATCGGAATCGAGGTTCGACAAGGCTATCTGATAGTTGTTCAACGGTTGGTTCGGGTCTACCTCAATGGGTGGATTATTGCCGATACCACCCAGTTCCGCATACTGTGTCCAAAGGTCCGACTCGATCAGTTCTGCCGCCGCCAGAAATTGGAGGATGGCGACATCGCCCGCACCGAGAGAACCGCCTTCTTGTGCACGAGCCAAAGTTCCGTTTGTCAACAAACCGGCGCCCACTACTGCTGCGCCTCCTGCCAGAAGGCCGCTTTTCATAAAAGAACGGCGGTCAACTGAACGCCTCATGGATGGGAGAAGTTCCTCGTTTTTCATGTTCCAATTCCTTTTGCTTGTGATTTTGTTCATGCGGTACTGTGGCTTAGACGCAGCGGACGAACGACGAGATGCGGAAAGGATGTCATTTAATTGTCAATACCTTGTAAGAACGAGGTAACAACATCACTGCAATGTTCGCAAACGGAGGAGAGTGAGTTGATAACTGGCAAGAGACGCTTTCATCTCCAATTCCTTCTTGCTTACGATCTTGTCTTAATGAGTGCACCGTGCTTCTATTAAAGTTCCGGATAACACCAGGTTGGCTAGGCTGATTTTGTTGGCTGCGGGCAAAACTCGATGACCTTTCCGCATTGCAGCTGAGGAGCCCACTTCAACGGTTTCCGGAAGTTCTCCGGTACGTAAAACTCAATCACCTTTGCCATGACAATCTCCTTGATCTTTCGATCTCTGTGGGGCCTGTATTCAGCTTGCAGCTCCAGTAGAGCTACCATATCCATCCACAATGACAGCGCGCAGAATCGCACAACTGGAGCTTGTGCAAGAGTGCTTTACAAACAGCGCATGACCTGATCCACATGTTTTCCCTCCTGCGAGCTACATGCGGTGCCACCGTCGTACCCTGAAGCGAGACTGAACGCATCCACATTTGTTCCAGCAGTATGTCAAACTCCGCTAGTCAAGCAATATTCCCCAATTCTGAAAAATATTGTTCCTGACAAGAGCAGTGTTGACCGAGTTACTGGCGAAATGGCGCCACATACCATGCGCAGTACGTTCCAACGCCACCGAGCAGAACAATCACCCAAAGCACGAGTTCCGTGCGCATCCACCACTTCCAATGTTTGAATCGCAGCCACTGTGGAAGAGAGTTCGTGCCGGCCACGACGACAATATAGAGTCCCAGAAACCCAGCCGTTATCCCCAGAGCCGCGTGTATTGCCGCCACCTCGTAATACCACTTATGAAGAACCTTAGACATCGCCGGCTCGACTTGTTGCTGGAAGGACGGCCACATCACCAGTCCGATCATCAGCAAATTCAAGAGAAGCACCGTCGTCTGGCAAATACCGTGAGCTCTGTAGCGTTTGTGCCTCGCGAGAAGAGCCCCAGCGAGCAGGGCTACTCCCATGATGAGCTGCACGACGAGGTTGAGATCTGCCTCGAAAGTTGCGCCGGTGCCGAGAAAGCCCTTCATTGAAAAGATGGATAACGCCGCTAATCGTCCTTCGCTCACGGGTATGATTTCCTAGTAGCCTGCAAACTCTTCCGTCCGAATATCGTCTTCATCTACGCCCACCTCGCTGAGTGTTCGACGCGTCGCCGCAACCATCGTTGGCGGTCCAGCTATGTAATAAATGGGACCTCGCAAAATGCCGACGTGCGCGAAAAGCATTTGCAATCCGATATGCCCAGTCTTTCCCTTCCAACCGTTGTTGTTGGTCGCGCGCGTGAGGGTCGGAACAAAGCGGAATCTTGGATTGTCGCGCTCTAACTTCCAGAGCGCATCGATGAAGGCAGCATGCTTTAGGTAGCGGTTCGCGTAGAACAGAACGATACGATGTTGAAGTTTCTTTTCTGTGGCATAAGTGAGCATGCTGAGGAATGGCGCGATCCCGATCCCGCCGGCGAGGAAGACGGCTTGCCTGGCCGTGTTGTTATGGAGGCTGAAAGAGCCCATCGGCCCTTCAATCCTCACTGGGCTGCCGATCGGCAGGGAGGATATGGCCTGCTTGAAAACTGTATTTCGTATGCGGGTCGTGACTAAGAGTTTTTCGTCGAACGGGGAGCTTGCGATGGAGAAGGTGTGAGTCAGTCCGTTTGACGGTCCGGGCTGGGAATCGGATAGAGTCAGGTCGACATACTGTCCGGCCTTGAATACAAAATCGTTTGGCTTCTCAAACTGAAATGCCATTGTGCCTTCGGCAACTTCTGTTCGACCTAATAGAGTGCTTTGGTAGCCGATCATCGCGATCATCCTTTTGTTCGTTGACCTAGTTCCGAAGAAAATACGTGTCTTGATCCCTTGTTGAAGTACTTGTGGCCGCGACGTAATGCCACTTATGCAGGACCGCAGCGGGGGCGCACCGTAGTGCGCCCCTTGCCGAGGCCGTTTTGGTTTTAGTTGACGGTGATAGCTACAACACTGGATTGAGTTATTGAGCCGGATGTGCCCGTGATGGTCATGTTGACGACTTGAGATGCGGGCGTTGTTGGTTTGTTGTTTGAACTGCTACCGCATCCGAGGGCGAACAGTGAGATGAGAAGCAGCAAACCCAGTATGCTCGTGAAGAGAATGTTCTTGCGTGCGAGCGGGTTCCGTTTGCGAGTCGCGAGAACGGTGCCAAACAGCCCCAGACCAGGCAGTAGGGCCGCCATGGCGGGCACGCTATAGCCGATCGGGGGCGGGGTCGAGGTGGCGGAGACGGTCAAGGTGGAGGATGACGCGCTCGACCCCGGAGAGATCGTTGTGGGATTGAAAGCACAGCTTAGACCAGTGGGCGCAGTACACGTAAGCGCAATCTGACCGTTGAATCCTCCTACCGCGCTGGCACTGATCGTGAGGTTGGACGAACCGCCCGGCGCTACGGTTACACTTTGGGCCGAGAGATTCAGAGAAAAATCTGGGCTGGTGACCGCGGCCACGGGGACAAGGCTGGCAAACACAGCCGTCGCGCTTCCGCCAGCCGGGAAATTGGGCTGGCCGGCGCTGCCTCCGGCCGTGAGATAAAGAGTGCCAAGAGTGCCTGGATCATTATTGGCACCGCCGCCTCCGCCGAACGCCATATCCCACATGCCGGGATTCACCAGCGCGGCGCCCGAAGAGTTGGTGAGCTGGCCCATGAAATTACCCTGCGTGTCGAATGCGCTAATGGTGCCATCACCAAAATTGGATACGAGGATATCGTTGGCGAAAGTTCCGAAGCTGGCCGGAGCTTGCACCACGCCCCAAGGCGCGTTGAGGTTGTTCTTGGCGCCAGCGGCGACGAAGGTGCTCACGAAGGCGCCGGTCGTGGTGAAGATATCCACCTGCCCCGCGCCGACGCCGGGCACCGCATCGTGCTTGGGAGCGTCCTGCATGGAATAGGCGATGTAGACCTGGCTATTGATCACGTGGATGCCATGGGGAGCGAAACCCGCGGGAAGGTTGGGATCGGTGAAGGAACCGCCCAACGATATGGGGTTATAGTTCTGATCGTAGACGTCGACTTTGCCGCTGTTGAAGTTGGCCGCCAAAAGGTCGGTGCCAACCAAGGCCAGACCTTTGTAAACTGCGCCGGTGGCGGAATTATCTCTACCAACGATTGCGGTGTTGCTGGAGCCGTTCCAATAGACGACGAGGCCGTCCTCGGTGTCGAAAATGAACGATCCGCCGCTGAAGTGGGAGCCGCTGGCGTTGGCCACGGTTCCCGTCGGGCAGCCAGGACTACAATTACCGTTTGGATTTTTTGTGGCTCCGGGTATGGTCACCACCAACCCACTGTCTTTGTTGCCATTCTGGTCATAGAGCGTGGAGACGCCGCTGTTATTGTCGGCGATCCAGAAATCTTCACCGGGAAGAACGGAAATCCCCCACGGGTTCAACAGCTGAGGGTCTGTGGTAGTCGCTACGCCGGCAGTATTGGAGACCAGGTTGGTCTGGAAATAGCCGGCCTGTTGGGCGAGCAGCCCCGAAGGAATTGCTAACGTCATGAGCAGCCCGAATAATAAGAGTGTCCTTTTCAAGTTGTCCTCCATAACCTATTTTGTGATTTGTACGACGTTGATACGGCCCATTTCCTTTTACGCGCGAAGCTCTTGGTTGCCGGATGGGGAAGGGAGTTAGACGATAGATACATGTACTTCTTAGCCCTAAACTCCCGCCCACAACCGCAGAGAAACCGATGTTGTTAAATTAGTTGCCAGAGGAAGCCCGTGTGCCGTGGTCCTTCATCTGAGCTAGCTTGGTGATCGCTCGTGGTGTCTCGATGGTGTAGACGCCCGCTGGTGTCCGGACCCCGCTGAGAAAGTAGGTCTCCCCTATATGCTCGAAGCTAAGCTTTGCCTGCTCAACAGAAGCTCCATTGAAAACGACAGGCAGCAGAAAGATGCCATTGTCGTGGCTGCGGATGTTCAAGCTTAAATCTGACTCAGAAAAGACACGGCCAACGCTGTATGTGCCCGCAGGCAGCGTCTTGCCTCCAGCCACAAACTCGAACGGAACATTCACAACGATGTTGCTTGCGTTTTGGGCGCAGGCACTTATGCCTAACCCAAGCAAACAAGTCAGAGTAAGTACAACGGTGAGATACGACTTCTTCATTGATTTCTCCTTGTTGAAACGTTTTGAATTTCATTATTGATAACTGCTCTCATGTTGTATTCCAAAAGGGTCTCCTAAGCCGCGGTTGTCAAAATGCGTTTTGCAACACATGTGGTTAGACGCAGCGACCAACGACAAGATGTGCTCGCGATGTCAATTACTTGTCAACTCTTTGTCGAGGTTTCGTAAACACGAAGTAGCAGGATCACTGCGGGTGTGGAACGGAGAGTACAGCGTTGTGCAGTTCGGGCCGGGTATCAGTCTGAATCATGCGTTGTGGGTCCACATTCCATAGGGATAGCGACCGCGGTAGTTGGAGTTGCATGGAGTGGCTTGGCAGAATTAGTCGTAGCCTGTCTGAGATATCGAGCGATCCAGGCACTCGGCAAACAGTCCGAGAATCCGGCCCGTCCGCCTATTTAGAGCGACTAATTGTGCTCGCGCAGATGCCGGTTGCTTACCGAAGTACTTGTTCAGTCGTTCGCGAAGCTGCAGCCGAACTCGCCATAGCCGGGCCTTCACCGCGGCGTGACTCAAGTTCAGAACTTCTGCTGTCTGATCCGTTGAAAGCCCTTCAATATCTCGCAGCACGAAGACCGTTTGCAAGGTTGGGCTCAGGTCTTCTAAAGACTCGATTAGGATGTCTCGTAACTCGGACGCCCAGTAAAGTTGTTCAGGGTTGGGAGCCCAATCGATCACCTCCATTGGAAGCAGGTCTCCATCTGTCTGAAAATCCTCATCTAGCTAGGGACACCTCTCTTACTGCGCGCTGCTTCCGCAGCTTCATAAGCGACTGGTTCAGAGTGATGCGAATCAGCCAGGTTGAGAATTGGGACTCCTCTCGGAATTGACCCAAGTTTTGGAAGGCCTTCAAAAAGGCCTCCTGAACCGCGTCCTGGGAATCCTCCGTGTTGTGCGTGACGCTTTGAGCGATTCGGAGAAGTTTTCCGATCGTATCGCTTTACGAGTTGCTCGAAAGCAGCAACATCTCCATCCTTGCTGGCATGGACAAGATCCAGATCATCGCTCGCCACCACGCTCTCTTCGAGTTGTACCGAGTCTGCCGTCATACTGTGGTTGTCTCCACAATCCACGTGAACTCCGACGAGTGCAGCCCTTCACGCAGCTTTGCCTGCAGGACGTTCATGTAGGCCATGATTAAGACGTCCTGCAGGGACATTGTCTTGTAACTGATACGCCACATCTAGTGTAGTGCGTCACAACTAACAACCTTTATCAATCCGCGCGCGTCTTATGATGTTAAGGAGACGGTTGCGGATGCGCATAGCCCCAGTCATTACCTTGAGTCCGGAGCAGCGGACGGTG
>JBEKWX010000063.1:0-12915 GCA_049512675.1 Terriglobales bacterium
GACATCTTCAGTTTCGGCGCTGTGCTCTACGAGATGGTCTCCGGCAAGCGGGCATTTCGTGGCGACTCGTCCGTTGAGACGATGAACGCCATCCTGAAAGAAGATGTGCCGGAGTTGTCGGGACCAAGCGCTCAGGTGTCTCCCGGCCTGGACCGCATCATCCGTCGTTGTGTCGAAAAGAAGCCAGAACGCCGCTTCCAGTCGGCGAGCGATCTCGCCTTTGCCATTGAGGCACTCAGCGCAACCTCGTCCGTAACGTCGGCAGGTCCTATCCCGCAGGTCGTCGAGCCGAAGGCGACGCGAACTTGGCTGCCGTGGGCAGCGGCGGCTCTGGGCGCATTGGCGCTAATCGCTGCCGCGTGGATAGTCGGTCGGCGCTCCGCGGCGCAACCACAGCCAAAATTCACCCGCCTGACCTATCAGCAAGGCTATCCTTCGAATGGGCGGTTTGCGAGAGACGGGCAAACCGTCGTTTACAGCGCGCAATGGAACAACGATCCGCTTCAGATCTACTCCGTCCGCACCGAATTCCCGCAATCCACGAAAGTTGATCTTCCGAGTGCTGCGCTGCTTGCGCTTTCCTCCAGCGGAGATATGGAAGTCGCTGTGGATCCCGTGTCCGAATCCTGGTTCATGTACGGAACCATGGGGCAGGCGCAAATGACGGGAGGTACGCCGCGGGCACAGGAAAGGGAGGTAATCGCCGCGGATTATGCGCCCGATGGCAAAACCCTCGCGGTAGCGCGCCGAGCCAACCGGAAAGTCCAGCTGGAATACCCGGAAGGAAAAGTCATTTATACAACCGCGGGCTACCTCGACTACGTAAGGGTGTCTCCGTCCGGCAAGGAAGTCGCATTTGCCGAGCATCCAGTGTACGGCGATGACCGAGGCTGGGTGTCAGTCGTCGACGAGACCGGAACACACAAGCAGTTAACGCAGGAATTCGGAACTGTGCAGGGCTTGGCATGGTCGCGGGCCGGCTCGGAAATCTGGTTTACGGCCGCCGATGTAACGACGGATCGGCATCTGTTTGGCGTGAGCCTGTCTGGAAAACAGCGCCCGATCCTTACGATGCCTCAGGGAGCACGTCTGCTCGACATCGCGGCCGACGGCCGCGTGCTTCTTTCCGTTGAACGGCAACAGCCGGAAATCACCGGGATCGACCCGGAAACCGGTAAGGAACTGCGCGGCCTGGAATGGTTCGATGCTTCCATCATGGGCGACATCTTGCCGGACGGCAAAGCGATTACATTCCTGGAGTGGGGAGGGCCAGCCGGACCGCTTTACCTCCAGGTTTATCGGAAACTGGACGGCTCTACACCGGTGGCACTCGGGCCCGGAGCGCAACCCAGATTCTCGCCGGATGGAACCTTCGTTGCCGGAGCGCTGCTGACGAGGCCGCCGCAAGTTATCCTCAACCCAATCGGAACCGGTGAAAGCCGCCGTTTACCGGCAGGAGAAATCACCAGTCTGAGGTATGTGTTCTGGTTTCCGGATGGCAAGCATCTGTTGCTCATTGGAGCAGCCGAGGGTCAGCCGCTGCGCACCTACGAGATGGATCTGGACGGGGGAAAGCCGCAACCGTTAGGCCCTGCCGATTTCATCGGGGTTGCCGTGTCCCCCGATGAAAAGCGAATCGCGGGACGGCACGCCTCCGGAGAGGCTGCAGTATTCGATCTGGAGACGCAGAAGCTGCAAGCAATTCCCGGCATTGAGCCCGGAGAAATTTTGTCAAAATGGACGGAAGACGGAAAGGCACTGTTGGTGTACTCGGCGACAACCCGGGAAGCACGAATCTACCGAGTGGAAGCGGAGACGGGCAAGCGTACTTTGCTTCAGACCGTTGAACCGCGCGATAAAGCGGGGTCGATGATACCCATAAGGCTGGCATACGCGGAGCGAAGCAAAACCTACGCTTACGCCACCGTTCGAGTTCTCGGGACGTTGTACGTGGCGGAAGGGTTGCAGTGAGTCCCGACTGACGGGCAAACCTGAAGTTATCCGAAAGGCGGACACCGGATCATTGGTGGTTTTCGGCTGGCGAGACGTGAAGTTGTCCGGAAGTCGTCTTCGAGGACATCATCCAGAGATCTCCCCGAAGCCCGTTTTGGATAGCTTTCGTATTGCGACAATCCGCCCAGGATTCTGCACGTATTTCTCTAAGGCAATTTCTTGCAAAGTGACCAAAAAATCACCTCTCTACGGATTCCGATCACACCCTCTATGGGGGTTCCCAAAATCCGAGTCTGCACCCTCAACAGTCAGGATCCAGGCGGGTGTCATGTGGGAGATTTGCTTTCAATGCGCTGTCGACAAGTTTCACAATGTCGTCAACGCAGTGATTGGGGGGCGTCTCTTTAATGTTTAATTTCGCACTGAGTTTTGCGCTAAAGCTGATTCATTGAGGGCAGCCTGCTGTGGGTACGTCGGTTGCGATTGGCAAGTTCAGCGGGTTCTGTTTTTTAAGATTTTCGTTGAGCGCTTGCCAGAGAGTTATGACTTTGGCAAACGAATCGCAAACCTGATTGACGGCCGCGATCTGCGGATCGGTGGGGCGCTGGTCGGCGGCTACTACGCCGTCGAGGAGACGGGTCAGGTCGCGGTTGATGCGTCCCAAGCCGGGAGCGGTTTTGCTGCCGTCCTCAATGGCTTTGATTTGCTTTTCGATATCCTTCGTGTCGTCGGTTGTGCTATCGGTCTTGTTTTCGGCTGTTTTGTCTGTTGCGTTGCCGGGTGTTTTGTCGTTTGTTTTGGGCCGTTGTTTTTTCTTCCTCGCTTCTACCGCGTCCGTCAAAGGTTTCAATTTTTGAAATTCCTGGTAGGAAACTTCCATGCCGCCGATGATTCTGCGGGATAGCGCCAGTTGAGCCTCGAGGTCCGCTTGCGTGGCCTGGACGCGAGGGTCGAGCTTCACCGTCAGCGACTGCTTTACGGTACGGCCACCAGCGCTGAATTCGGCTGTGTATGTGCCGGGGACCACTAGCGGGCCCTGCGGTTGCTGGCGCGGCGTTTCGTAGGGGATCGCATGGTCAGCCAGGGTGTATTCGGTGTACTTGATAATCGGTCCCCAATAGGAAGCGGGCAGAGTATGGGGCGGCGGGTAGCGTAAATCCCAGACGAAGCGGTGCAGGCCCGGTGTCTTTTCTACCGATGGAGGAGCGGCAAACCAATATTCGGGAACGTTGGGCAGAGGGAGGTCGGGATCGTGTCCGGTGCCTGTGAATTTTCGGACGATGTTGCCGCTGGCATCGCGAATCGTAATGGAGGGCTCATCCGTCAGCGCGGTGTTCAGGTAGTAATCGAGACCGATACCATCGGGAGGATTTTGTCCGGTGGGTGTTTCGATGGGAAGCGGCGTGTCCTGAAAAGTGTCCCAGTGAACACGGAGCGCGGTGGCGGGTGCAAAAAGGTGGACCGCGTCAGCCAACACTTCTGGCGTTAGTTGGCGGATCGGACGGATGTTGTCGAGGATCCAAAGGCTGCGACCGAAGGTGGAGATGACCAAATCGTCGCCGTGGATTTCAATGTCGGTGACGGGGGTGGCGGGCAGGTTTAGAGTGAGCGGACGCCAATGATCTCCATCGTCGAACGAGAGGAAAACGGTGGAGTCGGTTCCCGCGAACAGGAGGCCTCTGCGGACGGTGTCTTCGCGCACCACGCGAACGCTTTGATCCGCGGGCAAGCCATTGATGATGGATTGCCAGGTTGCGCCGAGATCGCGGGTGCGAAGAATCTGCGGTGGAACGCTTTCGCGGCCGGGGCCCACGGTCAGGAACGCCGTGGCTGGGTCATGGTGGGAAGGCTCCACGTAAAGAAGTTGGTAGGGAACGGCTAGTCCGGGCGGCGTGATTTTTTGCCAATGATCGCCGCCGTCTTTGGTGAGTTGAACGAGACGATTGCTGGTTGCTACCCACATTTCGTTCGCGTCGATGGGCGAAACGGCCAAGGCCTCAATCGCTGGTGGACGTGGTTTGTCGGGATCTTTTTCAGACAGATCGACGTTGTCCCACTCGGTGAGATCGGGGCTGACGGGGTGCCAACTCTGCCCCTGGTCCGTAGTCTGCAAGACGTACTGCGTACCGAGGTAGAGCTTGTTCGGATCGTGCGAGGAGAAAAGTAGCGGCGGCATCTGAACCACCCGGTACCTATCTCCTTTCTCGAACACGGTTGCGACTTGGCCGTCCGCGCGGTCGTAGCGCACGACCGAACCATACCAGCCACCGGAATAAATCCAATCGGGGTGCAGAGGATCGGGAGCGATGTAGCAGAATTCGAAGCCGGCGATGGAAGTCACATCCTGCGGAGTGATCTCGCCATTATCGCTGCGACTGGGCACGGACTGCGTGCCGCTATCCTGCTGTGGCGCGTAGACACGATAGGGGAAGGCGTTGTCGGTGATGACGTGGTAATACTGGCCGGTGGGCTGGTTGTACCAGGAGCTCCAGGTCTTGCCTGCGTCCACGGTTAGAATTGCGCCCTGATCGACGCCAAGCAACATGCGGCTGGGATTTTTGGGGTCAATCCAGAGAACGTGGAAATCGTCGCCCGAGGGTGCTCCTACAAACGCTGCGAAGGTGTGGCCGCCATCGATGGAACGATAGAGCGAAGTTTGCGCTACATAAAGGATGTCAGGATTTTTTGTGTCTATGAAGACGCGGCTGAAGTATCCGTTGCCCTCGATACGAGGATCTTTCGTCGACTGCGTCCAGGTTGCGCCGGAATCGTCGGAGCGGTAGAAACCCTGCTCCATGATGGCGTAAAGGCGTTGTCCGCGGGTGTTGGGAGCGACGCTGATGCCGAGGCGTCCCCGGCCATCCTCGGGTAGTCCTTTGGAGACAAGAAGATTCCAACTGTTGCCTTCGTCGATTGATTTGTAGATCAGGGAATTGGCTTTTTTGCCGCCTTCTTCCGTGGCCGAGGGAACCGGGCCGGAAGCGGGAATGTAGAGCGAGGCATAGAGGACGCGCGGGTTATCGGGATCGACGGCGAGGTCGAAGACACCGGCGGTTTCGTTGTTGCTGAGGGTTTGCTTCCACGTCTTGCCGCCGTCAGTCGTTTTGAAGATGCCGCGCGCAAGGGAAAAGACATTGGTTGGCGAGGGGCGGGAAAAAACGGACACTCCGATGGAATTGGCTCCGGCGATGACGATGTCCGGATTCCGCGGATCGACAATGACGGCCTGGATAAAGCGCGTGTTTTCGAGACCAACGTGGGTCCAAGTCGTGCCTTCGTCGCGAGATTTATAAACGCCGTTGCCGGGAATCTGTTCGCCGGTGCCCGCATAGATGGTTTTGGAATCCGAGGGAGCGACGGCAAGGGCTCCGATTGAGGCGACGCGTTCCTGATCGAAGATTGGCTTCCACACCTGGCTGGCGTCGGTGGTCTTCCAAATGCCACCGCCCGGTGTGCCGAAATAATAGACGTTGGGATTGTCAGAAACGCCGGCGACGGCGGTGACGCGGCCTCCGCGGAAGGAACCGATGAGGCGCCATCGCATGGCTCCGAGATCGGCGGTGTTGATGTCTTGAGCAAAGGATGTGGCGACAAACAAAGCTGTGGCGGACAGAAGAGCAGTAGAGTATTTCAGGACGTTCCCCCGGGCCCGGTCACGGGCGGTTATCTGCTTTGAAGACAGTCCATAAGGATACAAGAGAGGATGAGACTTTAGGGTATTTATGTCCTGATGCAGGTCCGTTTAGGCGATTGTGAATCCCATCCTTGCGCTTGCAGAATGCACAAGGATGGCCAACTCCCCCGTTCGGTTGACGGGCTACCCGGAAGTTATGCCCCCAGAACAAACTTTCAACGACGCGGGCCAGAAGTCCTCTTCGAGGAAATCGCCATCGATTTCCCCCAAGCCCGTTTCTGGACCGTGAGGCGAATGCTGAAAGGTTGCAGGATAACTTCCGCATTGCCGACGATCCGGACACAGTGAGGTTCTGCACGATCGTCAGTCGCCAACCACTGCAGCGCAGGGGAGCCGACGCGCTTTGATGTCCCGCATCGGTGGCTGGCCTAAAAAGCGTCTGTACTCACTCATCTAGCATTTTCAATTGGCGATTAAAGCCGAAGCAGCGTCCCAGATGGCTTGAATGCGAACAAAATGGGATCAATCTCCTCGCGCCATTCAATTCGGATTACTATTACCAGGTCCTGGCTGCTATCAATACTCGGCGCTGTCTTTGCACGATTCCATTTGAGGCATAAACAAACGTAGCCAATGAGCAAACGGAGGAAGAATGGTCAGGAGATCGGTCCTGAACGTACTGATTGCGGTGACGGTCTTGCTGGCTGCCGCGTCGGCTGGAGCGGAAGAGGTCGGACCAGGGTACGACATCGAAATGAGCCGCATGATTCCGATGCGAGACGGCGTCCAGCTCGAGGCCTGGATTTTCAAACCCTCCCACCTAAAAGCCAAAGCGCCGGCAGTGCTGACGCTGACTCAGTACGACATTGATGGTGGCCGCCGTGGCAACGGCCCCGCCGCTTACACCCGGCGCGGTTATGTTTTCGTGCAGGTGTACGTGCGCGGCCGCGGCCGCTCGGGCGGCGTAAAGAGCGACAATCTGGGCCTGCAGGTTGGGCGCGACGGCTATGACGTGGTGGAGTGGATCGCGGCCCAGCCCTGGAGCGATGGACATGTCGTGATGTTTGGCGGTTCGTTCGTCGGCATGACGCAATGGCGCACCGCCGCCCAGCACCCGCCCCACCTTGCCGCCATCGCGCCTTACGTGCCGATCTATCCGGGATGGGATGTGCCCAACACTAACGGAATTCCGCAGGCGTGGTCGGCGGTGATCCTGGGCTACACATCGGGCCGCTCGCTGAATACGGGGTTCATTGCAAACCAAAGCTACTGGGCGGGAAAGATGCTCGAACAGTACGCTGCCTATCGTCCCTTCCGCGAACTGGACGATGCCATCGGGATTGCTCAGGACGACTGGTGGATGACGGACGATCGCGGCCAAAAGGTCTCGTTCATGAAAATGTGGCTCGACCATGTAGGCGACGAAGCCTTCAATCTTGCGGCGGAACCCAAAGCCCAAGACTATGCTCGCATGGGTTTCCCGGTGCTAACGGCAACCGGCTATTTCGATGACGACCAGCCCGGAGCGCTGCGCTACCATCGAGGCCACGTCAATAATGCTCCGGCAGCAGCCGAGAGCCAGCATTATCTCGTGATCGGTCCCTGGGACCATGGTGGCACGCAGAAACCGACTAAGGAGATCGAAGGTTTAGCCATACCCGACACCGCCGTCATTGACATGGACGCGCTGCACGCCGACTGGTACGACTGGGTGCTGGGGCGTGGACCCAAACCTGCATTTCTGCATGACCGAGTTGCATATTTCATGATGGGTGCAGACGAGTGGCGATACGCCAAGACCCTGGAAGCCGCATCCTCGGGAAAGGTTTTGAACTTGTATTTGTCCTCCCCGGAGGGAACGCCGAGGGACCTATTCCAGTCTGGCTCGCTTTCGCAAAGCCCGACTGGCCAGGAACCACCCGCCATTATTGTGGATGATCCACACGAGCTACCCGAACTCGAAGTCGCCAAGTACGCTGAAAACGAGGATCTAAAGAGCCAGTTTCGCGGTTTCCAGAAGCGAGCTATCAGCTTTCACTCCGAACCCTTCGAACGGGATAC
Source organism: Terriglobales bacterium (assembly GCA_049512675.1). GTDB lineage: Bacteria > Acidobacteriota > Terriglobia > Terriglobales > Acidobacteriaceae > Acidiflorens. The sequence continues at coordinate 7,649 of JBEKWX010000063.1, forward strand.
TGAAGTAGCAGGTCAGACGCGCCTGAAGTTGCTGGTAGAGGCGGACGCGCCCGATTTTGACCTGTGGGCTCAGGTATTGATGGTTCTGCCGGACGGTTCCACGCTCAGGCTTGGCGAAGACATCCGGCGCGCCCGATTCCGTAACAGTGCGTTCAAACAGGAACTGTTGATGCCGAATCAAATCGTGGAGATACCCTTCGAGTTCTACTGGATGGCGCGAAGGATACCAGCGGGCGCGCGGTTACGGCTCACCATCGCTCCGCTCAATTCGCCGAACTTTCAAAAGAACTACAACACCGGTGGCAGGATCGGCTACGAGAAGCCGGAAGACATTCGGGTTGCGCACATCAAGGTCTTCCACGATGCCGAACATGCGAGTCAATTAATCCTGCCGCTCGCGGCATCTGTTCCCCCATCTACAGGCCAATGAGATGCCTATAAAACGATCGTCGATTTCGCGTCGTGAATTCCTTCGCCGTGCCAGTTCTGCGGCAGTGGCTGCACCATTTGTCCTCCGGAGCCGCTACCGGCTTTTTGCCGAAAGTAATGAAGAATATCCGGAGCGCGTAGTGCGCCTGATCCGCGAGGGGCTGGTGATTGACATGCTCAATCAGTTCCTGTACCGCAAGGATAAGGAGAGAGTGCTGAATGAATGGCTGTCCCAGCCGGGTGCTTTCAAACGGTCCGACTTTGAATTCTTTATGAACTCGGGAGTGAATGCAATCAACTTTGGTCTTGACGCATCAACCCTGGATGATGCAGAAAAGCTCTTCGCAAAGTGGAACAGCTTTCTCCTCGACTACCCGCAATGGCTGGCGCGGATCAATTCCGCCGATGACTTTGAAAAGGTGAAGAGCCAGGGTCGGTACGGCGTCATTTTTGGACTGCAATCCAGCGCGCAGTTCGAAACTGTGGATGCCGTCAATACCTGCTACGGCTATGGCCAGCGGATTTCACAGCTCAGCTACAATTTCCGCTCCCTGGTCGCGGATGGCGCGTTCGAGCCACACGATGGCGGAGTAAGCGAGTATGGCCAGCAGGTGATTGAGCGTATGAACCAGGTTGGAATGGCCGTGGACCTGGGACACGCGAGCGATCGCACCAAGCTTGACGCCTGCGAGATGTCCAAAGCGCCGGTGATTCTGTCGCACGGGAACTGCCGCGCACTGAATCCGGATGCCCCTCGAACTTCGACGGATGAAGCAATTCGGAAGCTGGCCAAGCGGGGCGGAGTCATGGGAATTACGTGTATTGCATTCATGGTCAAGGGCACGGAGCCGGTGACCGTAGACGACGTTGTGAGCCACTTCGATCACGTGCGCGACCTGGTGGGAATTGAGCACGTGGGAATCGGGTCAGACGCCGGGGTCGAGAGCAATGATCTGGGAGCTCCTCAGATACTCGAGGAGATGCTGGCGAAGGCTGACCCGCGCTACCACGTTCATGGAACGCACGAGGTGGTGGCCGGCCTCGAAGGACAGAAACGAGTCTACGATCTCACCGCTGCTTTCGTCAGGCGCGGATACACCGACGAGCACCTTCGCCTGCTTCTCGGCCAGAACTGGCGCCGAGTGCTGGGAGAAATCTGGCATGCCTGACACTGCCTGCCGCTAGCTCCACTCAACCTCTTAGCTAGCTCGCATGCGTTCAGTTCTCCAGAAAGAAAGTGTCCCTATGTAAGGCCATACCGCGGCCCCGGGGCCTTGTAAGGGCCCGTGCCGTGCGGGAGACGGTGGCTCGGTTGATCGCGGATGTATTTGCAGGCAAGCTTGACCCCAGGGTTGCGGCGGTTCTGGCGCCCTTCTGAAGCTGCAACTGAGCGCGATCGAGATAACGGAGATAACGGATAGGATGGAGCGGCGGCTCGCAAAGGTGGAAAAGCTCTGGGCGGAAGCGGAGGACCGTCTTGAAGCGATGGCCTCTCCGCAGACTATGAGTGAGGCATAGGCATGAAGTCTTACGGCTTGTTATATGGGTACAATCTCAATCAATGATGGCTTTCGATGCCTTAAGCCATCATCATCCACTAAGCCATGGCAAGGCATCCCGGATTTTTTCCGCTTTCGACTTTGACGGATGGTCTCTTGGCGTTTCCGAGTTTCACCCGATCTGAAGAGCGGGAGTCAGGGAACAGCTGCGCTACGTGGCCCGGATGCCGGGCGAGCCGAGGATCCCGTTCAATGCGGTGCAGAAGGTTCGGTGCCCTTCACCAGCGTTTAGTCGGCCTTGGCACTGGCAAGAGATCGGGTGAGCACCGCAAACAGTTGGATCGCCACGCCGGGTGGATTTGAACCACCGAATTAGATGAGTGCCCTTCGATCTAACCGATGTGGAATCCGCCGCGTTTATTGCTGAACAACATCATGGCCGCATCGAAGTGAGTAGCGAGGTCCATTCTTAGGACGGCCGGACGGCCTGCTAACTGGCAATCCCTTCACGGGTCTGTGTGAAACTGGCAGAATGGCCGCGAAATGAGGCTGGTACGTACTGACCCATCGAAGAGATCTGCTCCCCTTAGAATAGCTGGGGACTGAGGAATCACCATGCTGTGCACAATCTTAGGCCTGCGCGCCTGAGTCCATGACTACTAAAGCGTACCCCGACCCTAAGCCTTTTCGCGAGAAAGCGAGGCTCGTTATTTTAGACCTTGACTGCTTTCTCTACCCTTACGACAAGACATACCGAAACGCCGTCCTGCGGGCTTGGCGGGAGATAGAAAAGGAATACGGCCTTCCCATATTCCGGAGGAAAATAGCGCAAAAATTGATTGAAGAGGCTAAGGAAGAAGTGAACAAGAATCCAGAGGACGCATTATGCCGGTACATCAGCGAGATGGCGGAACGCCTGGAAAGCAAGGGCCTCCCCGGCGCCTCCGTGATCGGCATGCTGGAAGTCTATTATCGCAGGCGGAAGGCAGCGCGGTCGGGCGAGGAGGAAGAAGACATTCGGCCTGGTCCGGCGCTTGACCCGCCTTACAAAGACATGATCGCCATGGCTTTTAATCTGAGGCTGCTGCAGGACCGCAAGAGCGGAAAAAAAGCAGGACTCACGCGCAACGAACTGCGGGAAAAGATCGTAGAAGGAGACAAGGGGGCTACGCGGCTGTGGCATAGGCATATGGGCACCGGGTACATCCGTCCCGATGCCGGACTGGTAAGCAAGATACAGCGGCTAACGGACGCTGGGGTTAAGGTCGCAGTCCTCACGCATTCCTTCAAGCAGGGAGAGGGAGAGGCGATGGAAAAGCTGGAAAAGCTTGGCCTCAGTGGGTTGATTCCTGAGCATAATATTTTTGGGTTAGAAGAGATTTCTCCCTATAGAAAGGGCACGAACCCGGAGGTTTTTGAGAAAGCGCTTGCAGCCATTAACAACATGCGCGACTCGGCGGACCCGATTAAGCCGATCGAGACGATCATGGCAGAAGATACGATCGGCAACCTGCAGGGTGCTAAGAAAGCAGGCATGCAAACGGTGTGGGTGCCGCGCAGGGACAAAGACATGCCAGATCATCCATCACGTAAGCTGCAGAAAAAGCTCGCTTCGGTCGATCATATTTACGCTACGCCGCATCAGTTTCTGGACGCGCTGAATGCCGCGATCCATATTTCTAGACATGCTTCCAGAAAAGACCTGTAAGGGCGGGGTTGCTCCCGAGGCGGGAGTAACGCTTTCGGAATGTTCTCATTCCAGAAAACCGCGCTGACGCATTCCGCGACTCGCCGTCACTGGCGCGCCGCCCCTCGCGCTTTTGCGAGCCCGCCAGGCCACCAGTTCCAATCGCCCGCAATTCGAAGGAGTGCGGGACCGATCACAATACGAACGAGCGTGGCGTCAATCAACACGGCAACCGCCAACGTAAATCCGATCATCTTGACCACCAGGAAACTTCCGAAGGTGAATGCCGCAAATACCACGATCATGATCGCGGCAGCGCTCGTAATCAGGCCGGCGGTTCTAGCCAGACCCTCCGGGATCGCCTCCATTTCACTTAGCCCGCTCCTTCTCGCTTCGAGAACGCGTGCAACCAGAAATACCTCGTAATCCATGCTTAATCCGAAAACGATTGCAAAGGCGACGATCGGAACAAGAGGAAACACGCTACCGGTTCCCCCAGGAACTCCCAGGAAGCGGCTTCCGCGCCCGTCTTGGAAAACCAAAACCAATGCTCCGAAGGACGCCGCGACCGAGAACAGGTTGAGTGCGATGGCCTTCAGGGCGACGAAGATAGCTCGGAATCCGCAGAGTAGCGCAAGGAGCGTCCCCCCCACTATAAGCGCCGTCACCGACGGAAAGCGGTCTCTAATAATCGTTTCATAATCGGCGTTGAGTGCCGGGATGCCCCCAACGAGAAGCGTTGCGCCAGGAACTCCGGTGAGAACTAGCGCGCCGGTCTTCCGAAGCTCCCGCACCCAGTTGACCTGGTCGCGCAGGGAGACCGAACTTGCGGGTAACACCTCAAGCAGCGCCGCTTGTCCGTCACTACTCAGAAACGTTCGGCGCGTCTCCCGCGAGAGGTCACGGAGGGAAGACCGGTTGCTCTCCGCAATCGTAGTGATAGAAATCACGCGCCCGCAGCGAGGGTCGCTCGCGAAACGCTTGGTGACACGATCAACCACATTCCACCCAGCGTCGGTTTGCGCGATGGAGTCCGTTGGAAGCTCTACAATGATGCGCAACGATTCAACAATGCCTTCCCGATCCATCTGTCTCAGGGTGTGGAGGGCATGGACTGATTCCGCCGCCTCCGGAAGCCAATCTCCCCGGGGGACACTGGTATCCAGTCGTTTGACCTGCCAGGCGAGAAGAAGCAAAGGAATGCCTGCCACCAAGAGCGCAAGCCAAGGATGCGCGACAATCACCTTTCCCCATTGCCGCCAGCGCTTTCCCGTACTCGCGGCCCGATGCGCATCCAACTTTGCAGTAAAGGGCAATCGGCCAAGATTAATCCGCGGACCGAGCGACGCCAGCACTGTCGGAACGAGGGTATTTGTAAGCAACACACTCAGTCCCGCCACCAGGAATCCCGCGATACCGATGGAACGGATTTCGCTGATCGGAACCGTCAAGAGGGCTAGAAATCCGATGGCTACCGTGGAGGCTGAAATCAAGAGCGTGCGACCTGCCTGACGTGCCGCGATGACCGAGGCCGCGGCTCCGTCGTTCCCGGCGGAAATCGCTTCCCGGAAGCGGCTGACCATGAGGAGCGCGTAGTCGATGCCCAAGCCCAGGCCAAGCATGGTGGCCAAATTCTGAACCAGAATGGACAA
>JBEKWX010000064.1:0-12832 GCA_049512675.1 Terriglobales bacterium
GTTGCCGAAGCGTTGCTGCGCTACTTCGCGCGCCACCGCGACGATTCCGCCGCCAATCGCGACAAAACCGATCTGGTCGCAACCTTTCTGTTTCGCCATCCTCGCGTGGCTGGCCAGTGGGAACAGCGTGGCTACGGGCTTGATGGATCGATTCCTCTGTCTCCGTTTGAAATTGCGCTGCTGGAAATCCTGTCCGAGTCCGACGTGCCGGTGCTGTCGGAAGCGGACGTGCAACTGCTGCGCGAATTCAGCCCCTTGCTCGACCAGGCGAATCGCTTCCAGGACTTCAGCGCGCTCATGGACTCCGGCATCATCCAGCGGGTTCGGGAGTTGAAAGCTGCGCTCGGCGAATCGATCTATCATCCCGGAGTGCTGGCCACGCTTGCGCCTTACAATGCCGCCTTCGGCGACCGTTTCCATACGCTGTTCGCGAGCGCCGCGCAAGAGATCAAGGATTACGCCAACCGCCTTGAAGAACTCGGCGGCAGCATCCTCAGTACCGTGGACGGCGTCGAAATCACCGTGGAGCATGTCGCTGCCCTGAACCAGGAGACCCTGCTGAAAGTCGACTACAGCGCGGCCCTGGAGAAATTCCGCCGCGTCTCCCGGCTGAAAAAAGAGTTAGAACGAAGGCCGCCAATAAGGGGCGTTAAGCCAGACCCCGCACCTTCCGCTCACACAGCGGGGGCGGGCGGCGCTGCTGCTGCTCCAGCCATCGCTTTCAAGTATGTTCCCGCCGCTATCACACCGCAGGCGCTCTCGGTCGAAGAAGCCAAGTTGCGGAGGGTGGAAGAATCGATCCGCGTCTTCGTGCGCGTCGCCGATCCCAAATTCCGGCAGATCGTGCCCATGCGCTATTTCAACCTGATGCTGAGTCCCGCCGAGATTGACGCCTACACTGCCGACTATCTCGAACAAGCGGGACCGCGGGCGGACGCTGCGCGAATGCTGCTTCGAGTCGTCGCTGTGACTGCGCGCATCACCACCGAGATAGAGGAACTCAAACGCTCGCGGAATTCCCCCTCCGTCTGGAAACTGCACGCCGATTCCCTGGCAGTCCTTATCGACCTCGCCACGCGCCTCGCTGGCGCCGTAGACCGGCTGGCCTTGATCATCGGTCAGCAGCCCATCGGCCAGCATCCCGAGACGCAGGCAAGCAGTGAGACTCTCCGCAGCTCACTCGAAAAGCTGCGCCAGTGCACCGCGGAGGCCGCAAAGCTCCTCGCCGAGGCGTAACCGCCAAATAAAAAGGGACAAGCTGTTCATCCGTACCTTATTCCGAACCCAGTTCAAAGCGGGCGCTACCTAGCAGGCTCCGGATAACGCCGGACTGCGAGCGTTGGGTTAGTTGACAGTGAGCATTGCGTGCGGCTACTTGGGGAGGGTGAAGGTCAAAGCTACATTCGTCCGGAACTTGGAGGGGTGATCGTGGCGGAGATAGGGTTGGTAGCGCCAGTTGCGGACGGCTTTGGCGGCGGCAGCAGCTAGGAGGGGGTCTCCGCTGAGCGTGCGGACGGAAAAGACGGAGCCGTCTTCGGCGACTTCGACTTCAAGGATTACGTTGCCGGAGCGGTGCGCGGCGATGGCCTCGGGAGGATACTCGGGCTCGGTGCGTCTGAGAAGGCGGGCTCCGGCTTCTTCGGAGTCTAGCCTGACGCTCTGGGTTGGGTCGATGTTCTTCGCGGCGCTCTTGGATGCGGTGTTCTTCGTTGCGGCGACCTCATTCGTTGGCGATGCTCCTACCGTGGAATCGCTGCCTTGCCTGGGGGAATTGGGCTTGGTGAAATCGGACTTCATCCGGAAAATGATCTTGCCTTTTTCGTAGACGACTAATTCATCCGCAGCGGGAGCGGGAGCGGCGGTAGATTTTGGTGGCGTTGCTGGCTTTGACTTTGTCCTGGTGGATTTTGTCGTGTCGGCTGGTTTTATCGCGTCGGCTGATTTTATTGGCTCGGCCGGGATGGGCTGAGAGATGATGGGCTGAGAGATCTGGGCATGAGACGGGGCCGGGCGGAGCCATCCAACGCGCGAACCCATCATGAAGCTCACCGCGATGATGGCGAGAATGGCCAGAGCCCCAACGACGAGAGTCCACACTTCGTACGGAGGGCGGCGAGCGGGTGGAGGGCTGGCTGCAATGAACTCCGATGGGACGAACGCGAGCGGAACGAGTTCGGGCGGGACGACGACGGCGGCGGGGCGGGGCGGAACTAGTTCGGGCGGCGGGGCGACTCCGGCGGCGGGTCGCTGAGGAACGAGTTCGGGCGCGGCGACTGCGAAGGCGGGGCGCGGCTCACCGAGTTCGATGGCGGCGTCGCGGATGCGGGCGCATTCCTCGGCAAAACCTTCGAGCAGTCTCTGGTCGGAGTGGGAAAAGGCGGCGGGAGAGGGAGAGAAGACTTCGAGGATTCCGGTGAGAACCTTCTTGTCGTTACTGTCGAAGATGGGAACGATGAGGATGGAGCGGATCCCGAGGCGGCGGGAGAGGGCCGGGTCGACGCGGGGGTCGAACTCGGTATCGACGGAAAGCTGGGGCTGACGGGTTTCGACACAGGCGCCGGAGAGACCGTCGCGGGTATTGAGGGTAACTCCGAGATCGGGGGCGAAGGGTCCGGTGGCGGCGCGGCAAATCATTTCGTCACCGTTGACGAGAGCCAGGGCGGCGGAGTTGGCCCGGGTGGCTTCGGCGGCGCGGACTACGAGCGTGTTGAAGACTAAATCGAGAGCGACGTCGGGTGGAAAACCGGCGAGGCGGTGCTGCTCAAGCGAAAGGGTCGGGTCAGGGGGCGAATCGTCAGGGTGGAACTCGAACCTCGACATACGTTGCGGAAGCATTTTTTCTTGTTCCGGCCGCCTGCGGCGATATTTTGGGGAAAGCAGGCTCTGAGGCGAGTTTCCCGCGAAACGGGGGGGAAGTCAATTGGCGAAGAGATTCGTCAATCGGGTAACTTTGTAATCTGGGGCGCGGAGCTATCCGCGCCTTCTTATTTGGCGCTCGGGGCGGAAAGACTGAATAGCAACGACTGACTAAAAAAGACTGACTGCAACGCACTCAGCCGAGTTAGATCGGCTTCGCGTTATGACATTGGATTCGGCGTACACGGTGACGCGGGCGGGTCGCCCGCGTCCACACTCGCGGCTATTCGGCGGTGGCGTTGATAGTGACGGATCGAGCGTTGGCAGTCGGAGCCACGGAGTACTCGACGATGTTGACGTTCTTGAAGCCGGCGGAACTGGCGGTGACTGTAACAGTGGCGACGGTGGCCGGCAACTGCAGAGTAGTACTAGCCAAGCCTTTCGCGTTGGTGACCACGGAAGACGGATTGGGAACGCCACCATTGTTGGCGGTGAAGTTGACGGTGACACCGGGGACTCCGTTCCCGTAGGTATCCCGGGGCTGCACGACGATAGGGTTGGGGAGGATGGAACCTTCGGTACCGGTCTGCTTCGCTCCGCTGTAGTAAATCATTTTAATGGGGGCGCCGGAAGCAGCGGTAGCCGTGGTGGTGGCAGTACCGAAGCCAGTCCCGGACATCGTCAGGGTGTAGGTACCAGATTTTTGCGGAACCGTATAGGTGATGGAAGCGTTGCCGTTGGCGTCGGTGGTGACGGAACCGGTGCCAGGGCCGGAGGAGGGAGAGAATACGCCGCCTTTGCCGCCATCGCTGAAGTTGACGGTGGCGCCGACGTCGGGTTGTCCGTTATATGGATTGACGATCTGGATCTTGATGGGATTGGGCAGCGCGGTGCCGACGGTAGCAGTCTGGGCGCTGCCTAGGGTAACGGTGACGACGGGAAAGAGTCCGTAGGCTTCGAGACTAGTCCGCGTGCCGATAAAGAGCCTACCGTCGCTGACGGTCTGAGTGACAAAATGGCCGACGGTTGGAAACGCGTCGCGATTGTTGGGGGCTTGAATCGTGGTATAGAGCAGTTCGAGAGGAGCGTACTGGTTCTGGCAAGTGCCTGGCGGTGCGCTCGCGGTACAAGCGTTGAAGGCGAGAAGTTCGCCGCCGCTGATCACCCACACAATTCCGTTGGTGTTCCCATTGGCGGAAATGGATGGGGAGTGGCTGCCGACATATTGCTGGGCAGTCGTAGCGGGAGTAGTGCCGAGCAATCCGCCGGACACCGGATAAGCCAATAGCGGAGAGGCATCGGGTGCGAAGTACACGGTCCCGTTCCAGTATGCGGCAGAACCGAACTGGACGTTGTAGTCATTTTCCGGGTTGGCGCTTTTTTCCAGGAGAGGGAACTCCTGGAGAATCTGAGGATCGGTCGGCCCCCCCAGAGCGTACATTCCCAAGTCATCGCGATCGAGAACGTAGACCCAGCCCTGCTTGCCGCTGGCGACGAGTTCATGGCCATGCAGCGAGGGGCCGGGGGCTTGATCGGGGAGGATGAGAACTCCGGTGGAACTCAAGTCAAGATCGTTGGCGTTAAGGTAAGCCACCGTCCAGGGGGTGAAATAATCGGCAACCAGGAGTTGGTTTCGCTCATCAACGAGCCCGGGAGTAAGCTTGACGACACTGTTGCAGTAGGTCTGACCACCGGATGGGACGTCATAGCCCGCGCCGCCGGCGACTTCGGCGGTCTCAAAGAAGATGTTGCCGGCCTCATCGGCGGCAAGACCGGTGCCGGCCTGCCAGATGGAAGTGAATCCGTAGTCGGGCGACGTGTTGAAGACAGCGAGTTGTGACAGATACTGAGGACTCCCCATCGCAGCGCTTACGTTATAGGAAAGGACCCAGCCGCTGTTGGCGTCGTTGCAGCCGTTCGAGCCGAAGCCCATGTAAAGGACACCGTTTAGCAACAAGAGGCCGGGGCGGTTTTTCTGATGAAGGCTATTGAAAACGGTGACGTGTCCCTTATTGCTGGTGCTTTGGGCGGTGATTTGGACGGGGCTGCCCGGTTGCTCGTTGCCGCTGGTGATGTCGAGGGCGTGGATATGATGACGGACGGTGCCGTTCAGAGCAGTCTTGGCCACCAGATACATGGTATTGGTGGTGGTATCGATGACGGGAGTTCCAACGATGCCTTCCTCATCGAAACCGTCTCCGAGACAGGGCAAAGTCTTGTCGCTGACCATAGCGGGAGTGCCACCGACGTTAAGCATGCTGGCGTACCAGAGCTGGGCGCCGGTGTCGGCGTCAATAGCGTAGACCGAATCCGCCATGGTGACGACGTAGACGACGTTGTGCAGGGTTCCCTGCCCCAAAATATTCACGTTGGGCATGTAGAGCGGTTGGGCCATCACGTCGGCGTTGGGGGACGCAGCCACGCCAGGGTCGACGGGAAAGCTGAAGAGGTGGCCGAAGCTGTTCTTGTTGACGTTGGCGGGGGTGAGCAGAGTTTCATTGGTATTCGCGCCGTCGCGGGCGCTATCAAAGCGGCTGGTGGGGAAAGGCTGTTGCGCGAACGAAAGCGACAGCAAGACAAAACAGACGACGAGCAGAATCAGGCAAAGATTGCGGGCAGGCGACGCACACATCGATTGATGAACGGTCCGGGAAGCAGCGCTGAAACGGATCTTCGCAACATGGCGTGACAAGAAATTGAGCATTGCCTTGTTCCTCCAAATACAACAGCCGGAAGCCAGGCTTTACCCAGGCAAATAGCGCTTGGGACACCGGGGAAGGGGCTTATTGCAAAAGCGAGAAGTTAACGGAAACGGTAACAATCATCGAGCCCTTTATACAGCTAAAGGTGGTGGAATCACAATCCCAATTATTAGGAGCAGGTGCAAAGTCTTGCACTTGGCGGTTCCACGCCCGAGTCTACTTTCGTTCTCTGCACCGCCGTTGTCGCGCAACGAGTAGGTTGAAATCCCACCTTTCAACGCTCATAGACGCGCATCGCGTGCGAAACTCTTTGCACCACTCCATACAACTTTTCGGAAGCTTCCGGGTTCAATAGTATGTAGGGGTGTGCTTGTGAGGAGGAGATCTTGAAAGTATCGCGCTTGTTTGGTAACGCAATCGGTTCCGGCTTGGCGGCGAGAGCCGTTCTTTTGTCCTTTTTGATCGGCGCAGCGGCATGGGCCTGCGCCCAGAGTGGCGCCATGACTCCTTATCAGGGAGAATCGGACGGCGTCAGCGTCGGCGGAAAATGGCTGGAGTTTCACTCCACCGACAAGATGACCGGCGCAAAGAAGGTGCGCTTTGAGATCCAGTCCAACAGCTATTTTCGCGAGGACAATGAGTACAAGCCCAGAGTGAATCTGTATTGCAATGACGGCAAGCTCAAGCTGGCCGACTTCAATCCCGGAGTCAGACTGCCTCCGCCGAACCGCCCCGGCTTTTGGGGACAGCCCCAGTTAGAAGTGGAGGTCCGGGTTGACGATGCGCACTACTTCAAGGGCTGGAACTGGATGCGTTGGGGCCAAAACTACCTTTCCATGGACAAAAGCACGGTTCGGGGGATGATCGGGGCCCAGGTTTTTAACATTGCTATGCCCACGCGGAGCGGCCGGCAAATCGCGGAGTTTTCCCCCGCCGGGCTGAATCTGGATCGCGTCAAGGAAGCCTGCGATCTAACGCCGAAAAAACCGAGCAAGGACTAAGCCTAAGCCTGTCATCACGGACTTCGCAAGGCCTTACCGACGCCTTACAAGGAGACGCAGCGTGGTGAATAAGACATTTGCACTTGTCCTATTGCTTGGGTTACTTGCAACCGCACGACCGATGAAGGCCCAGGAGCAAGCCTCTAAACTTGAGGTATATGGCGGGTACTGCTACGCGCGCTTCAATGTAAATGCCAGTGCCGCCGGCGGCGCACCCTCGGAAACATTCAACGGCAACGGCGGGGGTGGCCAGCTCGAATACAACGCCAACAACTGGCTCGGTGTGGTGGGAGATATGGCCGGCTACGGTGCGACCGCCACCACAAACGGCGCTTTGGTCGGAGGAGCGTTCACTTATCTTTTTGGGCCCAGAGTGAATTTCAGGCACGGCAAAGTTACGCCGTTCGCCCAGACCCTCTTCGGAGGCATTTGGACAACCGACGGGATTGGCAACTCAGGGTCCGAAAATAATTTTGCGATGACGGCGGGCGGCGGCATAGATTTCAAAGTGTCCAAGCACGTCTCCGTTCGCCCCGTGCAGGCGGAGTACTTCATGACCAAAATCCCCGACAATCTCAACAACCGCCAGAACAGTTTGCGGCTTGGCGCCGGAGTCGTTGTACGGCTAGGCCGAGACTAGGAGCCCAAAGTCCAGCACAACTCGCCTTCCCCGCTCCTGCATCGCCAGCCCCTCCCGCGAATCCAATGATGATATCGTTGGACTCGCATCGGGAACCGCATGAAGATTGGCATCACCTGTTATCCGACTTACGGCGGCAGTGGAGTTGTCGCCACTGAATTGGGGCTTGAGCTCGCTCGCCGGGGCCACGAGATTCATTTCATCTCCTATTCACAGCCCATTCGTCTGACCGGACCGGAACCTAACATTCACTTTCATGAGGTCGAGGTCACGCGCTATCCGCTGTTTGAATATCCTCCCTACGATCTGGCGCTGGCGACGCGCATGGCTGAGGTTTCGCAGCTCTACGAACTCGATCTGCTGCACGTGCACTATGCGATCCCGCATTCGGTGAGCGCTATGCTAGCCAAGCAGATGCTCGCGGCAACTCCGCCGCGGAAGCATCTGCCGTTTGTCACCACCCTGCACGGCACCGATATCACTCTGGTCGGGCTCGACCGCTCATATCTCCCGATTACACGTTTTTCCATCGAGCAGAGCGACGGCGTGACGGCCATCTCGCAGTATTTGCGGACCCGCACACTGAGGGTTTTCGACGTCAAGAACCACATCGAAGTCATTCCGAACTTCGTGAACTGCGACGACTATCTCCGCAAACCGGAATGGATGGAAAAGCGCAGCGAGTACGTCGCCAACGACGAGCGGCTGCTGGTGCACCTTTCCAACTTTCGCCCGGTGAAACGCGTCCTGGATGTGGTTGAAATCTTTGACCGTGTCCGCAAGAAGATTCCTTCCAAGCTCTTACTGATCGGCGACGGGCCCGATCGTTCCCAGGCGGAATGGCTCGCGGTACAGAAAGGCATTCACGAGCACGTGCTGTTTCTCGGGAAGCAGGATCAGGTCCGCGAGAAACTCGCCATCTCGGACGTGCTGCTGATGCCCAGCGAACTGGAAACGTTCGGACTCGCGGCCCTGGAAGGGATGGCCTGTGAGGTCGTCCCCATTGCCACCCGCTCCGGAGGAGTGCCCGAACTGATCGAGCACGGCGTGACCGGATTCCTGGCCGATGTCGGAGACGTGGAAACCATGGCACGTTACGCCATCGATCTGCTGAATGATGAATCCGCCCTGCGCGCCATGGGGAAACGGGCGCGTGCCGCCGCCCAGGCAAAATTCTGTGCCAGCAGGATCATTCCGCTTTACGAAGACTTTTACCGAAAGGTGCTGGAGCGCTCGCCATAGTCGTCATCAGCTCTTCCGGATCAGGCAGAATGGGTAGCCGCAACCGGATCAGCGTGCCGCCGCTTTCGCCGCTTTCGATCATCATCTTGGCCGCATCGCCGTAAAGCACCTTCAGACGCTCGGCAACGTTAGCCATGCCGATGCCGGTGCCCCCCAAACCATCGGGCTGCTCCAGCAATTGCGCTGCCCCCATGCCGATACCGTCGTCTTCCACTTCGACCACCAGACGCGATTTGATCAGGCGGCTGCGCAGCGTAATGCTGCCGCCTTCGACTTTGGGAGCAAGTCCATGCTTGATGCAGTTTTCGACCAGCGGCTGCAGCAGCATGCTGGGAACCATGACTGCCAGAGACGCCGGATCGAGGTCCTTGACGACCTTGAGCTTGTCTCGTCCAAAGCGCACGACTTCAATGTCCAGAAAATTGTCGATGAACTCGACTTCCTCGCGCAGCGGAACGAACGAATCCGCACTGTGCAGCAGGCGGCGAAGAATGGCAGCGAGCTTCAGGATCATCTCCCGCGCCGTGTCGGGATCGAAACGCACCAACGACGAAATGGAATTCAGCGTGTTGAACAGGAAGTGCGGGTTGATCTGATTCTGCAACGCCACCATGCGTGCCTGTAGCAGCAACCGTTCCTGCTCCTCCAGCTTTATCTGGATGCGGACGCTGTTGAAGATTTTCAGTTCCGTGCCCACCACCATGACCACGGTCAGGTAGATCGCGCTCTCCACCAAATACCCGTTCAGAGTTCCGCCAGCCCCATTCACCCACAGGCCAGGGCTTTCCAGGCTGAAGATGGAGTTCGGCCAGAAGCGCCAGATTTCCGTCTGCAGAAAACGCATGCCTACGATGGTCACGAAAAAAGCGATCTGCCAATCGAACACGCGCGGCCGCGGCAGATTGCGGCGAATCATGCGATAAAGGGTGAGGTCGATGAACGGCGAGAACGACCAGATATCTTCCTGTTCGGGCGCGACCCGGCGCAACTGTCCGGCAATAATTCCCGCGAGCACATTCAACGGCAAGCTGGCCCACTCTCCGTGCAATGCCGCAGGCAGCGACATCAGCGCTCCGCCCAGCCCTCCCGACAAGCGCCCGCCCACCACGCCCAGCAGCAGCGCGGTTTCCAGCGACAGGTCGCCAGCGAGGAAGCTTTTAACGCTGACACGGATCCAGACGCCGAGTGCGATGGGGATCGCCATCCACAACGCCAGATAAATCTTGTGCCGGGTTTCGCGCTGTTCACGGAAGAGCAGATTCTTGAATTCTTTGGAGCGTACCAGGGCGCTAGACACGGCCACACCCACGCCCAGCTTGATCAGGAGATTGACGAGTATCAGCCGCGGTTCCAGCATTGAGTGTCATCCTGAGCGCAGCCCAAACTTCACGAAGTGAAGTTTCGGCGGAGTCGAAGGACCCCTACCTTAGTTGAACTGTCCACGACTCCCGCTTCAGGCTCCGATTGTACCCGCTGCTTCGCGCAAAAGCTGCTCGACGTTGATGTTCGAGCCCGCCGGAACCCCGCCCTGGGCGAAATCACGGCTTCCACCGCCACGCCCTCCAACCGGCGACAACACCTGCTTGAGCAACGCACCCATGTCAGCCTCCGCCCCGGGCGTGCCGCCCGCGGTCTGCGCCGCAGTTTGAGCAAAGACCAGGCCCGGCGGATCCACCGTGCTCGCCACCAGCGCGATAGCCGGCGTGCCCGCGCGGGTCACTTTCTGGGCAAACAGCTTAGCGAAGCCGACGTCTCGATCCGAAAATGCCCGCACTACTATCTTCCGCCCGTTCGTCTCCGCTAGATTGTGAAGCGCGGCCAACGCCATAAGCTCGGCCAGTTGATCGAGCGCGTCTTCTTTTTGCTTGCGCACCAGCTTGCTCTCTTCAAAGCTCTTGCGGATCTGATCCGGCACATCCCAGAGCTGCGTCGAGAAAAGTGCGGCTGCCTCACTGAGGGCGCTGTAGTCACGCCGCGCCATGCGAACTGCGCGACCGCCGCAGACAAACTCCACGCGAGTTCCCTGCCGCACCCTTTCGCTTTTCCGGAGGACGATCGAACCGATCTGCCCGCTCGAGCTGACGTGAGTTCCGCCACACGCCGACACATCGAAATCCGCGACCTCGACCAGGCGCAATTCGTCGCGCTCCGCTGGAGGCAGTTTGCGCAGGCCGAGCTTCTCCGCTTCCGCCCGCGAAACATAGCGAACTCGCACCGGACGGTTCTCAAACACCACCTGATTGGCCCGCTTCTCGGCCCCGGCAATCTGCTCCGAACTTACCGAAGGCGCGGCCAGATCAATCGAGCAATAGTCTTCCCCCATGTGGAACGAAACCGTCGGCATCTGATAAAGCTCGATAAAAGCGGCCGAGAGGACATGCTGTCCGGTGTGTTGCTGCATGTGGTCGCGGCGTCGTTCGAGATCGATACTCCCGTGTACTGCGGCGCCCGCTAGCGGCATTTTCGCCGGTGCTTCAAGATAGTGGACGATCCTGCCGTCCTCCGCATCCACAACTTCGGTGACTCTCAGGCGCTCTTCAGCGCGACCATCTCCGCTAAGCGTCAGCCATCCGGTATCGTGGACTTGACCGCCGCTGGTTGGATAGAACGCAGTTTCCCGCAAGATAACGGCTGGGCGCGATTGCTCAGGCGAAAGTGGTGCGACGTCCTCAATCACCGAATCGAATTCGTGCACTTCAGCGCTGTCGTAGTAAAGACGCTTAGTCATGATGAAGGGCTTGGTGCCCCAGAGCCTGCCCTGAGCTTGTCGAAGGGTTCGCGCCCGTCCTTTGGGCGCTAACCTTGGCGCTTCCGCGAACAAACAAAAAGTCAGGCACCGGCGAACCACTGCACACGAAAGAGCCCGTTACCGTTGCTTCCTTCCGGACCTGGCGGGGTTGGCGGGAAAACGTCGCGCGGAACCGATGCCTGACTCTTCATCTTATCAAGAGACCGCTGAAAACAGGAACGCGCGCAGACTTCGACTATCATCAAGTCACCTTATGGTTGACCCAGAATGCGCTGTCTACAAACAACTAAAAGATCGTGAGAACCGCGCGCACGCGGCCTGGACTTCCTTTCTATACCGCAACGAAGTGAAGCCGAGGCTTTCGGAGAAGGCACAACGCAAGCACCAGAAAGAAGAAATGGAAGCATATCAGCAGGCTCACAAAGCCCGCCTGGCTCACGCTAAGACATGTCCGACCTGCATGTCCAACATGTAGATTTGCCTGTGCAAGTTTTCCTGTAACTTCCGCCGCCGCTGTGGTTAAATCTCTTTTTCCCAAGCTCATGAAAATCGTTCATGCGTTGCTTCTCGCCACGGCACTCACGGCCGTAGCGCAATCGAAACCTGACTATGAGATCTACGCGATCCGTTACGCGACCATTCCCAGCTTCCCCGTTGCGGAACTGGTGGCGGGCGCCGAGCCGGAGCGCAAGCTCGACATCGCCATGATGATCTGGCTGATCCGCGGTAATGGCCGCAATATCCTGGTCGACTCCGGCTTTTATCATGATCGCTTTTTCAAAGACTGGCATGTGACTGACTTTACCAAGCCGTCCGATACGTTAAAGCGAGTTGGTCTGAAGCCCGAGGACATCACCGACCTCATCATTTCGCACATGCACTGGGACCACGCTGACGGCATGGATCTGTTTCCGAACGCCCGCATCTGGATTCAGAAAGATGAGCTGCAGTACTACGCCGGAGAAGCGTGGCAGTCCAAGGACACGCACGGCGGCATTGATGAAGAGGACGTGCTCACTCTAATAAAACTGAATATGCAGGGGCGGGTGGGTCTGGTGAATGGCGATGCCCAGGAGATTATTCCGGGAGTAACCTGCTACACCGGCGGCAAACATACATACCAATCGCAATACGTTGGTGTGCGAACAAGTGCAGGAGTCGTCGTGCTGGCCAGTGACAATATGTATCTGTATGAAAATCTGGAACGGCATGCGCCCATCGCGGCCACCGTCGATGCCGCATCGAATCTGCGGGCGCAGGATCGCATGAAACAAATCGCGGCTCGCCCCGGGCTCATCATTCCGGGCCACGATCCGGCGGTTTTCGAGAAGTTCCCCAATCCCGTGCCAGGAGTAGCCAAAATCCGCTAGCCATTCGGCGATGGACGTAGCTAGCGCACCACCAGCACTTCCCGGATGGCATCGCGCGCCAGGAAAAATTTGATCGAAGCAAAATCCCGGAATAGGTTTTCAATGTGCCGGTTGTTGAACACGCGCTGCAGGCGCGGGGATTGCTTTTCGGACGCGGGACGCCCGGGCGGTGCGAACTTCACCTCTTGCATCTCCAGCATGTCGGTGCCGGTCACGTGATAGCGATAGCAGGTCGAGTCCGGGCCCGCTTCGCGCGTGTGGAAAAACGCCAG
>JBEKWX010000065.1:0-12738 GCA_049512675.1 Terriglobales bacterium
TGCGTGGCCAGCACGTGTTCCACTTCCGATGTTCCAATGCCAAAGGCCAGCGATCCGAATGCGCCGTGCGTCGAGGTGTGGCTGTCGCCGCAGACAATCGTCATCCCCGGCAGGGTGATGCCGAGTTCCGGGCCGATGACGTGCACAATGCCCTGCTCCGGCGAGTCCATATCAAAGAAAGGGACCCCGAACTCGCGGCAATTTTTCTGCAGCGCTTCAATCTGCTTCGCCGCAATCGGGTCGGTGATGGGCAAGCCCCGCGGAGTGGTCGGGATATTGTGGTCGACCGTTGCCACCGTGCGCAGCGGCTGGCGCAGACGCCGGCCATTGGCGCGCAGACCGTCGAAGGCCTGCGGGGAAGTCACTTCATGCACCAGGTGCAAATCGATATAGAGCAGCGCCGACTGCCCTTCGGGAGCAGCGACCACGTGCGCATCCCACACTTTCTCAAACAGAGTACGAGGAGGCATATTTGCAGTTTCGCCCATAGGTTTCGCCAGTTCAAGGCCGCGAACTCTCGTGGCAGCAGGTGCTGTTCGATAGTCTACCAACCAAGCGCCCTCAAAATCTTCGCCCTGGGCTCTTTTTCTTATGGCGAATCCAGATGCTCTGGCCACAGGCAGCTGCCGAGCTGCTCCACCCCGGTGCGCTCGGCTTGGACGGGGCAAAGCCCCGTCTCCACACGAGTACGTTACGGAAGCCTGGGTTTCCGGTTATGATTTGAGTAGTCCTAATCGAGGAAAATACTGCATGATCAACGGCAAGCGCATTGCCGTCGTGTTGCCTGCTTACAACGCGGAAAAGACGCTGGAAGCGACCGTGCGGGAATTGCCCGACATGGTCGATATTCGCATTCTCGTCGACGACCACAGTTCGGATCGCACTGTCGAAGTCGCCCACCAACTCGGCTTGCAGTCATTCGTGCACAACCGCAACTACGGCTATGGCCGCAATCAGCAGACCTGCTATCGCGAAGCTCTGGCCGCCGGAGCCGACGTGGTCATCATGGTTCATCCCGATTATCAGTACACGCCGCTGCTCGTAACCGCCATGGCGAGCATGATCGCCTTTGGCGTCTATGACGTGGTGCTGGGCTCGCGAATTCTGGGAGGGCGGGCGCGGCAGGGTGGTATGCCGCTGTGGAAATACGTGGCCAACCGATTTCTGACGCTTTTCGAAAACACTTGTTTGGGCGCGAAATTGTCGGAATATCACACGGGATACCGGGCGTTCAGCCGCACCGTGCTCCAGGATCTTCCGCTGCTGGAGAACTCGGACGATTTTGTCTTTGACAATCAGATGCTGGCGCAGTGCGTTTACTTCGGTTTCCACATTGGCGAGGTTTCGTGCCCGACGAAATATTTTGCGGAAGCCTCTTCGATTAATTTCCGGCGCAGCGTGCAGTATGGACTGGGCGTATTGCTGACGTCTGTGCAGTTCCGCCTGCAGAAAATCGGGTTGGCGCGATTCCGGATTTTCAGCCGCAAAGGCCGCTGCCTGGAGCCGGGTCCCGACGCCAGGTATTACAGTCCGAAAGCTACCGAGAGAACGATTACCGACGGCCGGTCCGGCGGCTAACCTTGCCGAAAGAACTCGCATCGCGCACCGGGACTTCGTTGCAGAAGTTGGGCTGGTTGACTTTACTGCTGCTGCTGGCAGCGTTTGCCATGCTGGTGCAGGGATATCATCCGGGGCTGGAGGATGATGCGTTCTACCTGGCGGCGATCAAGCAGGATCTGAATCCGTCGTTGTTTCCCCATGACGCCGACTTTTTCCGCGTGCAGTTTCAGGCGACAGTGTTCGATAAGCTGATCGCGCTTTCCCTGCGCTGGACCCACGTGCCCCTGGAATGGGGAATTTTGTTTTGGCAGGGGGCCGTGACCGTTCTGATTCTATGGGGATGCTGGCGAATCAGCCGGCGGTGTTTTGCGGAAGCGCACGCGCAGTGGGCTGCGGTGACACTGGTAGCGGTCCTGCTGACCCTTCCGGTCTCGGGCACAGGGCTGAATTTGACGGACCAGCACCTGCATCCGCGGGCGTTGGCCACGGCGCTAATCTTGGCTGCGATCGTGGCCGTGCTCGACAGGCGATTGGTCCTGGCGGGCGCGCTGCTGGCGGTGGCATTTTCCGTCCACGCGATCATGGCGGCGTTCGGCGCGTCGTACTGCTTGTTTCTGATGTGGAAGCCGGCGGAGCGCACGAAGACGGAGCGCACGAAAACGAAAGTAGACCAGCAGCGCACGGCAGTGTTAGCGGCGCTGCTGTGGCCCCTGGGATGGATGTTCGATCCGCCTTCGGATGCGTGGCGGCAGGCGGCGGCAACGCGCTCGTTTTATTTTGTGTTGCGCTGGCATTGGTACGAGTGGCTGGGGGTGGTGGCGCCGCTGCTGTTGCTGTGGTGGTTCCGGGCGCTGGCGCGGCGCCGCAGCCAGACGGTTCTGGCGCATGTGGCGGAGCGCCTGGTGTACTTTGGCGGGTTCCAGTTGGCTGTGGCGCTAATAATCTTGTTGCCCGCCCGGCTGGAGCGTTTGCGTCCGCTCGAGCCGATGCGTTTTCTGCACCTTGTGTATTTGTTGTTTGTGTTGCTGGCGGGGGGATTGCTGGGGCAGTACGTGCTAAAGAAACATGCACTGCGCTGGCTGCTGCTGTTTGTACCCTTGAGCGCCGGGATGTTTTATGCGCAGCGGCAGATGTATCCGGCAACCGCGCATCTGGAGCTGCCGGGCTCTCTGTCGCGCAATGAAGCGTCGCGCAATAACTGGGTCGAGGCCTTCCGCTGGATCAGCCGCAACACGCCCGTGGATAGCCAGTTCGCGCTTGATCCGCGGTACATGGAATTACCGGGCGAGGACTACCATGGTTTTCGCGCCGTGGCGGAGCGGAGTGTGTTGGCGGACGAACTGAAGGACGCGGGCATGGCAGCGCGAGTGCCGAGGCTCGCGCCGCGCTGGCTGCGAGAAGTGGAAGCGCAACGTGGGTGGCGCGATTTTCAACGGCCGGACTTCTTGCGTTTGAAAGCGGAGTTCGGAGTCGACTGGGTGGTTCTGCAGGCGCCGGGTGTGGAAGGGTTGCCGTGCCCCTACCGGAACCCGCAGGTAGTGGTTTGCCGGGTGGAGTAGCGGGTGAGGCGCTTTGTCATGATGACCTTAAGAAGTTCTCAGTTCTCAGTGGAGAACCTGGAGTGTTTTCTGACTGAGAACTGAGAACCGAGAACTGCAAATGAGCGAAACGCGGGAAACGGAAAAAAGCGGCGTGCGTGCGTATGTGCCGATGGTGGCGGCGGCGCTGGCGGTGCGGCTGGCGGTCATTCCGTTTCTCTATCGCGATTGGCTCGATCCGTTCGTGCTGGAGCACTGGGCGTTTGGGCGGGTAGCACGTTCGCTGGTCGCGGGGCACGGCTTCGGAAATGTGTTTGCCGACACGGGGCCGACGGCCGTGCTGTCGCCGGTGTACGCGTATTTGCTGGCGGGAGTGTTCCGGCTGTTGGGGACGTACACGCCGGCGTCGATTGTGGCGGCGCTGGCGATAAACAGCCTGTTTTCGGCGCTCACCTGTATTCCTGTATTTTTTCTGGCGCGCCGCTGCTTTGACGGACGCGTGGCGAAGTGGGCAGGGTGGGGTTGGGCGTTTTCGCCGTATGGGATTTACTACGGTGCGGACTGGGCTTGGTCTACCTGTCTCGTTACCCTGCTGCTCTGTTGCCTTTTCCTCATTGCTTTGCAGCTTGAGAATTCCGCCCGGCTTCTCCCCTGGATTGGCTTCGGTCTGCTCTCTGGTTTGGCCGCGCTGACCGAGCCCGTTGTCCTTTCCGTATTGCCGTTACTCGGAGCATGGACCTGCTACCAGCGGTATCGACAGGATCGCCCCTGGAAGATGCCTGGCTTCGCCGCGACTCTGGCTTTGCTTGCGGTGCTCTCGCCTTGGGTCGTCCGCAACTACGAGATTTTCCATAAGCTCATTCCCGTCCGCAGCGGTTTCGGGCTGGAGTTGTATATCGGCAACAACGGTTATTCCACGCGCTGGGTAAACAGTGCCCTGCACCCGAATCACAATGACGCCGAACTGGCGGAATACGAGAAAGTCGGGGAGATCTCCTACATGGAGCACAAGCGCCAGCAGGCGATGGACTACATCCGCGCCCACCCCGGCTGGTACGCCTGGATGGCGCTGCGCCGCGCCTTGTATCTATGGACTGGTTACTGGAGCTTCTCGCCCGTCTACCTGGCGCAGGAACCCATGGACCCGCCCAATGTTTTTCTGGCCACGACGATGACGGTGCTGGCGCTGGCCGGGCTGCGCCGGCTTTATCGGGCAAATGTGTACCGGGCAAACGTGCATCGGGCAAACGCGGCGGGCGCGAATGCGGCGCTCGCGGCGCGATTTACCATCGTGTTTGTTTTCTTTCCGCTGGTTTATTATTTTTCGCACCCGGAGACGTATTATTTCAGACCGGTAGATCCGCTGATTGTGGTGCTGGCGGCGTATTTCGTGACCGGGCGATTCGGGCGGAAGATCAAGCGGCGCCCTGGGGACGGCGTTTTAGCGTCTTCAGACGTTTTGGCATCTTAAAGAATACTGGACATTGAGCCTTCTGGACACCAAGCTTGAAGATGTGACCAACTCGGCGCTGGACAATAGTCGCCTGGACAACGGGCCGCACAAGCCCGAGCTGGTGATTAGCGAGAGCCTGCGCTTTGCCTACGACACCTTCCTCAGCAACAAGGTGCGCTTTCTATTGACCGCGCTGGGCATGATGATTGGGACGGCCTCGCTGGTTTTGGTGGTCACGATTGGGCTTACCGGTAAACAATACATCCTGGACCAGATTCAGGGCATTGGCGCGAACCTGATTTACGCGAGCTACTCCGGCGCGGGGCAGCGCATCACGGCGGTGGCGCTCGATGAATTGACCGTGGAGGACCTTACGGCGGTGCGGGAGCAGGTGTCGTCGGTGGTGGCTGCATCGCCATTTGTGTCGCTCAATGACCGCATCAGCGTGCCCAACGGTAAAGAGCAGGACATTTCGATCCTTGGGGTGTTTCCGGAATACCGTCAGGTGCGCAACCTGGTATTGCTGGCGGGCCGGTTCTTTGACGCGGAGGACGAACAGGGGCGCGACAAGGTCGGCGTGATTACCGAGAAGCTGGCGGTGAAGCTGTACCGGACGCCCGTGGGCGCGGTAGGCCAGGTGATCAAGCTTAACGGTCTGCCCTTTACGGTGATCGGGGTGTTCAAGGAGCGGGTGGAGACGTTTGGGCAGTCCGAAGTGGAAGACAACACGATGGCGATTCCGTATTCGGTGAGCCGGTTTTTTCTGCCATCGAATGCGGTGCGGCAGATTTATTTCACGGTGGCGAGCCCGGATGAAGTCACGGCCGCGACGGCTCAAATCAAGTGGGTGCTGCAGTCGCGGCACCGGCCGGAGTCGGTCTACAACGTGGAGAACCTGACGCCGCTGGTGAACCTGGCGGAAAAGACAGCGAACATTCTGACGGTGGTGCTGCTGCTGATTGCGGCGGTGGTATTACTGGTCAGCGGCATCGGCATCATGAACATCATGCTGGCCACGGTCAGCGCCCGCATTCGCGAGATCGGGATCCGCCGCGCGTTCGGCGCCACCAAACGCGAGATTCGCTTCCAGTTCCTCTCCGAGGCCGTCCTCATCGCCCTTGTCGGCGGCGTCCTCGGCATCGTCATCGGACTCGCCATCCCCTTCTCCGTCCGCTATTTCACCGCCTATCGCATCCCCATTTCCGGTCTCTCCGCCATCATTGCCATCGGCGTCTCGTCGCTGGTCGGCATCCTGTTCGGCACGCTGCCCGCCATCCGCGCCTCTCAACTCGATCCCGTCGAGAGCCTGCGCTACGAATAGCGGGTGGGCAACGGGCGCGGCGGATGTCGACTGCCCTGGTTTGGCCGAACCTGCCTGTTTAAGAATCAAGTCAGTAACAAGTGGGAAAGAAGACATAAATTAGCCGGGAGTGAGCCTGGAAATACGCTTCCGCGATTGGTCTTTGAGTTCGCAGCCGGTGCAAAGTTGTCAACTGGCATAAAATTAGTAAGGAAGCGATGGCAACGCTTCGCGACCCGGTGATGGTATCGAACGCAACCAGCAAACGGAGCCGCGCCGTGGTGCTGCTAAGTGGCGGCATGGATTCCTGTGTGTGCGCGGCGCTCGCGGCCCGCGACCACCAGGCCGCCGCCGTCCACGTCAGTTACGGGCAGCGCACTGAACAGCGCGAACGGCGTTCCTTCGAAAGCATCTGCGACCGGCTTGAAATTCGTGACCGGCTGCTCGTGCGCAATGCAGCTCTCGGCGCTATCGGCGGATCCGCCCTCACCGATCCGAGCATTGCCGTTCCCGAGTCGCACTCGCTCGGCGCCGGCGCGCCCGTCAGCATTCCCGCAGGCGTGCCCGTCACATATGTCCCTTTCCGCAACGCGCATTTTCTCGCCGTCGCCGTCAGTTGGGCGGAAGTGCTGGGAGCCGAAAAAGTCTACATCGGAGCGGTTGAGCCAGACAGTTCCGGCTATCCCGATTGCCGGCCGGAGTACTATCGGGCGTTCAATGAAGTCGTGAAGGCAGGCACAAAAGAGGGAACAATCCGCGTGGTGACACCGCTGATTGCCATGCATAAAGCCGAGATTGTGACGCTGGGCCTTGAACTGAGTGCCCCATTCGATTTAACGTGGTCATGCTATCAGCGCGAAGATCGCGCCTGCGGTGTCTGCGACAGCTGTGTGCTCCGCCTGCGCGCGTTTTGCGAAGCGGGCGCGGAAGATCCCATTCCGTACGCGGAAATCGCCGCCCGATTGAGGTAGAACCGCTTTCATCAACGGTCTTAAATTCAGATGTAATGCCGGGAGGCCAAATCATGAAGAAATATTTCATCTTTCCCCTGCTGCTCGTTCTCGCCGTGGGGTTGTCCGCTCCACTCTCGTTCGCGCAAACCACGGGCACAGCGAAGGGAATCTGCAAAGACGTCGATGGGAAACCGATCGCCCAGGCCGAAGTGGAGTGGCTTGCGACCGACACCGGCCACAAGTACACCCTCAAAACCAACAACAAGGGCGAGTATTTCTCGCTCGGCATCGTCCCCGGCAGGTACAACGTCAAACTCAGCAAGGATGGCAAAGAACTCTGGCACTTTAACGGCGTCGTGGTGGGGCTGGACGAAACATCACTGGACTTCGACCTGAAGAAAGAACAGGCGAGCGCGGCCCAAGGCCAGGGGATGACCCCTGAGCAAGCCGCGAAGGTGAAAGAGGCCGTCGCCAAAGCGGAAGCCGACAAGAAAACCGTCGGCGCGCTCAACGAAAAACTCAATGCCGCCAAGACGGCTTCCGATGCCGGCGACTTCGAGACGGCAATCGCTACCCTGACTGAAGCCACCCAGATCGACGGCACCCGCGATCTGCTCTGGTTCAAACTCGCTGACGCCTGCCGCATGTCGGCGCCCAAGCAGACCGATCCCGAGGAAAAAAAGAAGCGCTACGAGATGGCCGCAGCCGATTACCAGAAGGCAATTGAGCTGCGCAGCACCTCGGAGGTGGCACAGAAAGATCCCGACAATAATAAGAATATGGCCGCCTACTATAACAACATGGCGGAAGCTTATGCGAAGTCCAACAAGGTCGATGATTCGGTGGCCAGCTATAACAAGGCGGCCGAACTGGATCCGACGCACGCCGGTACATACCTGTTCAATGAGGGTGCTGTGCTCACCAATATGGGCAGGGTGGATGATGCCATTGCGGCCTTCGACAGAGTGATTGCCGCCGATCCGACCAAAGCCGACGCTTACTACTGGAAGGGCGTGAACTTGATCGGCAAAGCTACGCTCAAGGGCGATAAGATGATCGCGCCCGACGGTACAGCTGAGGCCTTCAAGAAATATCTTGAGCTCGCACCCGACGGTAAGCTCGCTCAGCCAGCCAAGGACATGCTGGCGAGCATCGGCGCGACCATCGAAACCGGCTACGGAACCAAGAAGAAACCGGCGAAATAGCATAAACCCAGTTGCCAGTTGTCAGTTCCCAATGCTCAGATAAACCCGGCGTTTTGCTGTTGCCGCCTATCGAGATTTCGCTTAAATTGGCGCGGTTTTACTGGGAACTGGCCGCTGGCAACTGTTTTCAGTTACCGAGGTCTATGACCTACTTGTCCTTCGCTCTTCCGCACATCCGCGCTACATTCATTACATAGTTTCCCCCCGGCGACGTTTCCTCCCCTGTGGTGTCACTGCTGATGACTGGAGTGTGTGAAAATGGCTGCCCCGGGAAATTCCCCGATTGCGATTGCGTTCGAGGGCATTAGTGGAACGGGCTCGATCCCGACGCCGGTTCTGCTGGCCGGCATGTTGCGCGCGTCGGAGAAAGTTAGTGATCTGATTTTTTCGCCGGGGCGTCCGCCCCAGGTTGAGATTCACGGGCAACTGACCGCGGTTGAAATCTCCGGGAGCGGCACACTTTCGGCGGATGACACGCGCCGCATCGCGGCCGATCTGATCGGCAACAACAAACAGGCCATCAATACGCTTCGCGAGCAGGGTTCCTGCGACGTTTCCTACGGATTGCCGGGCATGGCGCGGTTCCGCGTCAACGTTTTTATCCAGCGCGGAAGTTGCGCGATTGTGATGCGCGTCATTCCGACCGTCATTCCGACCTTCAGTTCGCTCCGTCTGCCGGCGCAATTGGAAGAGGCGGCAAAGGTCCGCAATGGGATCATCCTGGTGACGGGCGGAACCGGATCAGGCAAGTCTTCGACGCTGGCCGCTTTGCTTGACCGCATCAATGAGCAATACTGCTATCACGTTCTGACGGTCGAGGATCCGATAGAGTTTCTGCACAAGCACAAGAAATCGACGGTGCACCAGCGCGAGTTGCACAGCGATGCACCGACTTTCACGACGGCGCTGCGGGCGGCGCTGCGCCAGGCGCCGCGCGTGATCATGGTGGGCGAAATCCGCGACCGGGAGACGCTCGAGATTCTTCTCGAAGCCGCCGAAAACGGCCACCTCGTTCTTTCCAGCATGAACACCGTCGATACCTCGAAGACGGTGGACCGCATCATCGGTACGTTCTCCACCGCCGAACAGCAATCGGTGCGCGAACGTTTCGCCAAGACTTTCCGCTACATCGCCGCGCAGAGGCTGATCCCGCGCAGCGATGGCGGTGATCGCATCGCCGTCGTCGAAATTTTGAAATCCAACTCGCGCACTCGCGATTGCGTCGAACAAGGCGAGCGCCCGGGCCGCACGCTGCTGGACGCGATCAAAGCCAGCGAAAACGAAGGCATGCAGCATTTCGATAGCGAGATCGCGAAACTGGTCCGCTCGGGGCTGGTGGATCTGGAAACCGGGCTTTGCTTCGCCAGCAATGCCACGGTGCTGGGGCAGGAATTGGCAAGGTAGGTCAGCTGTCAGCTCTCAGGAAAACACATTTCTTATTTCTCTTCGTTTGGTGGAGAGCCGGGCGTGACGCCCGTCGCTCCGCTTGCTTCCGCCAGAGCTAAATTTGGCGGCGTATCATTCCTCCATGTCTTTTTCTTCAGCCGAGACTGCGGGTCGGGTGGTGAGCTTTGAGGAGGCTCGACGCCTGGTTGAGCAGCATGCGGTTGGCGTGTGTCCGAGAGAAGTCGAGACATTGGATCTGCTGAAGGGGTTGGCGCGGGTGCTGGCGGAGGGGATTGTGGCGGACCGCGACTTCCCTCCTTTTGATCGGGCCACTCGCGACGGATATGCGGTGCGGGCGGCGGACTTGGTGAAGGTTCCGACGCGCCTTGATGTGGTGGGCGAGGTGAAGGCGGGCGACTGGCCGGAGCCGGGAGCGTGCTCGGTGGGGCGCGGGCAGGCGGTGGGAATCATGACTGGGGCTCCGCTGCCGGCGGGGGCGGATGCGGTGGTGATGGTGGAGCACACGGTTCTGGCACAGGGTTCCCACCCTAACGCCGCGTTAGGATGGGGCACCCTCACCGGAAAATTCGTCGACATTCAGCGCAGCGTTTGCGGCGGCGAGAATTTTGTTCCGCGAGGCTCGGAAGCTCGCGCGGGACAACTGCTGCTGGATCGAGGACGGCGGCTGGACCACGCGGGCATCGCGATTGCGGCGTCGGCCGGCAAGAGCCGCGTGCAGGTCTTCCGCAAGCCGCGCGTGGCGGTGCTTTCGACCGGCGACGAAGTGGTGGAAATTGACGCGACGCCGGGGCCGGCGCAGATAAGGAATTCTAATTCCTATTCGCTGGCGGCGCAGGTTCAGAATGCGGGCGGCGAGGCGGTGCGGCTCGGGATCGCTCCGGATGAGCCCCGGCGGCTGCGGGCCTTGATTGAACAAGCATTGATCGAAGAAGGAGTGCAGTGCGATCTGCTGTTGATGACGGGCGGCGTCTCCATGGGGAAGTACGACCTGGTGGAGCAGGTTCTCGGGGAGTTGAAGGCCGAGTTTTATTTTACGGGAGCGCAGATTCAGCCCGGGCGGCCGGTTGTCTTCGGTTCGTGTGGCGCGGGCGCCCTCGCCGGCGCTGACGGCCCGGTCGCTGCGGGCACGCGGGCGAGGGCGCCCGCGCCACACAAGAGGTACTTTTTTGGGCTGCCGGGCAATCCGGTTTCGACCATGGTGACTTTTGAACTGTTCGCTCGGCCGATGATCGAAGCGCTGGCGGGCATGATGCCGCATCCCTTGATCTTTCTTCGGGCGCGGCTGAAATCGGAGGTTCGGACTAAGACAGGGTTGAAGAGATTTCTTCCCGCGGTGCTTTCGGGCAAGTTTGAGAATGCCGAGGTGGAACTGGCGCGGTGGCACGGGTCGGACGACATCGCTACCCAGGTGCGGGCAAACTGCTATGTGGTGATTGCTCCGGACCGGGAGCGGATTGAGGCGGGAGAGTGGGTGCCGTTATTGATGCGATCGGGTTGATGTTGCCGGGGCTGGGCAGATTCTGACTCCTCGGCGAGGCCGAGCTGGCGCTCGGCTTGGACGGGGCAAACCCCCGTCCCCACACGAACCTAGGCGACTACGATAACCTGTGACGATGGCGAAAAAGCTTTCCCACTACGACGCGCAGGGCCAGGCCCGCATGGTGGACGTGTCGTCGAAAGCGCGAACGGCGCGAGAAGCGGAGGCGAGCGCCTTCGTTCGGATGACGCCGGAGGTGCTGCGGGCGCTGCCGCAAAATCCCAAGGGCGACCCGCTGGAAGTGGCGCGGACGGCGGGAATCATGGCCGCCAAGCGGACGGCGGAGTTGATTCCGATGTGCCATCCGGTGGCGCTGTCGCACATTGCTGTGACGCTACGCGTGTGCGAGAATGGCGTTTCTATTGCCACAAAAGTAAAGACTACGGCGGAGACGGGCGTGGAGATGGAAGCGCTGGTCGCGGCCAGCGTGGCGGCGCTCACCGTGTACGACATGTGCAAAGCGCTCGACAAGGGCATCGAGATTCGGGACGTACGACTGGAGCGGAAGTCGGGCGGGAAGAGCGGAGACTACCGGAGAAGCGGCAAGCGTAAATAGCCTTCTGTTATCTAGCTATGGCGAGCAACGTCAAAATCCTGCTGGTGGACGACAATCCGATGGTGCTGGGAATGTTGCAGCAGGCGCTCTCGGCGCTGGGCGAGGTCGCGGTCGCAACCGACGCTGCCGATGCTTTGTTGAAGGCAGTCGATGACCTGCCGGATGTTTTGATCAGCGACTACCGCATGCCGGGCATGGATGGGCGGCAGTTGCTGGAAAAGCTGAAAAGCAGGCCGGCGACCTCGGGGATCGCGGTGATCCTGATGGCCAGCAAGGCCGACATCAGCGAACGATTGTCGATGCAGGACCCGATTGAAGACTATTTGGAAAAACCTTTTTTTCTGAAAGATGCCACGCACAAAATCAAGCGTGTGGTGGACCGGATCGCGCTGGAAAAGCTGAGCAAGGCAGCGTCGACCGATGGCATATTGCGCGGCAGCCTGTCGCAAATGAACGTGATTGACCTGGTGCAATCGCTGGAGATGGGACGCAAGAGCTGCCTGCTCACCATGACCAATGCAGCCGACAAATGCGAGATCTATTTCAGCCAGGGGCAGGCAAAGCACGCCGTCTATGGTCCGATTACGGGAGATGGAGCGGTTTTCAAAGTGCTGCGCTGGACGGAAGGAAACTTTCAGATTGATTTCAACGGCAAGTCGACGCAGGAAACGACGAAGCTGAATACTCAGGGCCTGCTGATGGAAGGATTGCGACTGCTGGACGAAGCGCAGCGGGACGCGGCGGATGAGGGTGAAGATGTCCTCCTCGACACCTGATGCTTCGTTACTTGATACCACGAATCTTGCTGGAGCGACGGCGGCGGTCTTGACCGTCAGCGATTCGTGTTCACGCGGCGAGAAAGTGGATCTCTCCGGCCCGGCGGTGGCGGAAGCGCTGGGACGGCGCAACTTTCAAGTGGTGGTGCGCAGCGTGGTCGCCGACGAGCGCGCCGCGATTCAGGAAAAACTGATTGAGTTGTGCCGGTCGGCTCGACTGGTGGTGACCACGGGCGGGACCGGGATTGCTCCGCGCGACGTGACCCCGGAAGCGACCAGCGCGGTATGCGACCGATTGGTGGCAGGGATCGCGGAGCAGATGCGGTTTCAGGGAATGCGCAAGACGCTCTTCGCTGCGTTGAGCCGTGCGGTGTGCGGCGTCCGGGGAACGAGCCTGATCCTGAATCTGCCGGGCAATCCGGCGGGGGCGGTCGAGTCGCTGGAGGCGGTGAT
>JBEKWX010000066.1:0-12672 GCA_049512675.1 Terriglobales bacterium
CCCGACAACCCCATGCAACCTGCCGGCTGTTAAAGGGGAAACAGTCCAGGAGATATAACTCATTGGCCGTTCAAGCGTTCAAACGTGGATCGCGCTTCGCAGCTGCAGCGTTGAGATAGCAGCAGCAAGACTTTGGACCCGCCCGGAGGATTCCGAATATGGATGGTGGCGGGCAATGGTTCGGTCGCGAGCCCGGCCCGGGTTGTGGCGAACCTCAGCTGTGTCTCCGTTTACTTGACTCATAGGTATGAGTCAGATAGACTCATCATATGGCTAAGAGACTGCAAGTGATTCTGAAGGATCCGGAATATCGAGAGATTCAGCGCGTGGCGCGTTCGCGCCACATGTCTATCGCCGAGTGGGTCCGACAAGCGCTGGATCTGGCACGCCGCCGAGAACCTCTGGGCAGCATCGGGAAGAAGCTCGAAATCATCCAGAGGGCGGCCCAGCATGACTATCCTGTCGGTGACATCGACGGCATGCTGGCCGAGATCGAAGCAGGATACGGAACCGGTGCAGGTTCGTGATTTTGGTCGACTCAAATATTCCGATGTATCTGGTTGGCGCACCTCATCCTCACAAAGCTGACGCGCAGCGTTTGCTCGAGAGGCTGATCACCAACCGTCAGCGTCTGGTTACCGATGCCGAGGTCTTGCAGGAAATCCTGCACCGATATGTCGCAATCGATCGCCGCGACGCAATCCAGCCAGCCTTCGACGCTCTGCTCGGTGTAGTAGATCAGGTGCTGGCGGTAGACGTCGCGGTGGTGCAGCGTGCGAAGCAGATTGTTCTAGGGTATCGACAGCTGTCTGCCCGTAACGCGGTGCATTTATCCGTCATGGAACAAAATGGAATCGAGCGAATCTTGAGTTTCGACTCGGGCTTCGACGCGTTCCCTCGTATTACGCGTCTATCGTAACCGCTTGCGGACAAAGACCACTTGTGCGACTTCTGGGATGCCGGTCATCCAGGAGTAGCAGACGAGTTGGCAGGACGTCGCGCGACGGTGGCGCTCGATCGTTGTCGTTCGCGCCTGGAAACGTATTCTTGGAACTGATACTGCGGGCGTCATGGCGGTCATCAAAAAAAACCGCCCCACAACCCAGTCGTGGTTGTGGGGCGAAAGAATGAACAGCTCCTCCCCCAGAAGTGCCGTTCGCGAACAGCCTAAGACCGTTCCGCCAAGAGAAGAATGGCACTTGCGTGCCAGGCGTTGGCACAAACGTGCCACTCAAGGCCGTACGGTGTGCCAGATACTATCCATGCTTGGTCTTAGCGGCGATGCACTATGGCGTGACATTCTTCTCTTGAGCCCAGTTTCTGGGCCGGTGGTGCCAAGGTTCACGGGGTGGAATCGGCGGCCTGCGCCTGATTCGAATATCCGCTCTCATTCGAGTTGCCATCCACGGCCATGTCCACGTAGTAGTAGGTTCCGGCCGGTGAGGAAGAAAAAGTGTCTGCAAAGTACTTGAATCTTCGTTCGCCGGAATGATCGAAATTACCAAGTTGGTTCATTATTCAGCAGCCTGCTTATGGATATTCCGCATCTCATCTCGCTCGACTGTATTATGGCAACGTAGTGACGAGGAGGGACAGCGTGAAGAAGTTCGTTTTTCTTGCGTGCTTGGCGATTGCTATCCGGGTGCCCGCTTCGCAGGCTGCCGCGGATACCCCATCCATCACTATCGGCAAGTTCACCTACGTGGGTACAGGCGCCCAGACGAACGGTGGCGGCACAGTCTCAGGGGTGAGCAGTTACGAACTCAGCCTTGACACAACAGGTATCACTCTGGAGCCGATCTCTTTCAGCAACGCAAGCTTGTTCGTTAAGGGAACCGAGCAGGGTAGCGGCCCAATCACCACTGGCCTCGGATGCGGCCAGCCGCCCTATCAGGCTCCCTGCGACTTACGTTTCGAGGGAGGCCCAAGGTCAGCTGGCTTTATTCTGGCGCCGTGCGCCAAGCTGAACAAAGAGCAAGTCTTTACGCAAACCTGCATTTCCATAGCAGTGCAACTGGTGTCCTCGACAGGGAAGAATTTCAGCTTCGCCCTGGCGAATGGTAACAAGTTCTGTGCTTACGGAATTAACAACATCTTTCTGCTACCAAAACCGGACCAGGCGGCGCTAGAGCCTCGGTGCGATGCGCAAGGCTTTTGCAAGGGTGCCTCAGTACCCATCATCTTGCATGCCGCCCCAGCAAAAAGTTGCAGTCAGTAAACGCCAAGTCTTGCTACTGCCCCCCTCCACCAAAAGGACTATCCCCGATTCCCCTCGGCCGTGGTTGATTCTATGTGGGAATCAGAAGTTACTTGGTCGGGCAACGCGAAGAAAATATGACGACACAGACATTTGACTTAACTTGATTGCCAGCCGGGTGGTGTTTAGCCCAGTTCGGTCACGGGCAAAGCCCGGAATCCATTGGCGAGCAGAAAGCTGTTCGGTGTGCGGCAGGCGATCGCGCCGCCTGCAATCCGCGACTTGCCCAGTATGTTGCGGACGATATCGAGGTTCACTGCTTCACGTCACTCACTTTGCTCACTGAATCGTCACATAAACCGAAAAGTAGTCGGTAACGGGTCCGGTCGTGCCTTGAATCTGCGCGCGAGCCGAACCCGTGGCCACGACATCGATTGTCGATGATTGCGACCCTCGATTGTTGGCGTCCCCGCTGTACTGAGCGTAGATTTCATGCGTTCCCGGGAACGGCAAGGCAACCTGTGCCGTTGCCGTACCGTTCACAAGTGTAGCTAGTGGCGCGAGGGCACCATGGTTGCCGTTCTCCCAAAAATTGACCGTGCCCGTTACCGTCTTCGAGGATGTCACCGTTGCGGTGAGCGTGAGCGAAGACGTGTTTGCGGCTGGAACTTTAGTGGCTGATGCCATAATCGAAACCGTCGTGGGAACAGGATTGTTCCCGCCACCGCCTTCTCCACAACCAAACGCCAGCGCCACGACACAACTGGCACCGAGACCCAGCGCCACGCGGTAGCTCCGCTTGTGTGCGGGCATCAACCACAGAAGCATCAACAGTGCCGTGCAAACACAGCTACCTCCAAGTTGCCAGGCCGCTGGCTTGGAAACCCATATCATCCCTCGACGCTGCTCCCGCAGTGCGCTTGCCGTTCCAGAGCTCGATGGTCCAAGCGTAGTCAGTGTTACGGTTGCTGTCCCCGAAGCATTGTTCGCGAGACGAATGGAAGCGGGAGAAATCGTACACGCCACATTCATAAGGATTGGATCAGAACAGGTCAAAACGACAGTGCTGCTCATGCTTGTCAACGGTGCGATGGTAATCGTCGAGGAACCGTTTTGGCCGGCAGTTATGGTCAACAAGCCTGGATTTGCCGTCAGCGAGAAATCCGGCAGATTTACGATCACGGGATCGCTCGCCGAAGCGGAGCCGTAATTACCGTCACTGTTGTAGGTAATCGCGAAGTGCTCGCCATTTGAGGGCTTGGCCGTGGCGCTCAGTTGAATCTCCCAATTTCCACTCGCGTCGGCGGTTGTGGTGGTAGTCACGCCACTCTTAATTTGCCCGTCGGCGGTGCCAGATAACGTAACAGTTCCCGTCGGTTTCAGTGCCGTGTTCGAGATCGGAACCGCGGTGTCAATGATGCCTGTGATTTTCACCGTGCCGCCATAATTCACCGTCGTCGGGCTAACGCTGATACTGGCTGTCGCGTGATGAAGCACATTAATCGTCGTCGAAGTGGTTGAAGCTGCGTAGTTCGAATCACCGCTGTATTGAGCGGTAAGCGCGTACGAACCCGCGTTGGGTATCGTCACCGTCGTCGAATTGACCCAGAAAAGGGGTGCCGCGCCATTCAGCCCCGGCTCAGCGATTACCGGAACAGGGCTGCCAAGCTGAGTAGTGCCCACGAAAAACGCAATCGTGCCCGTCGGCGCTACGCCCGATTGCGTTTGCACGCTTCCATTAACACTGACCTTAAATCCTACGCCTTCGACCAGACTGTCCCCTGTCCAGATCTGCTGAGTAATCGACGTCTGCAACCCGGGCCGCCCGGGCTTCCGGTAGCCCGGTTGCGCGATCACCCGCGTAAACGCGATGACATCCGTAATCTCCGCGGCGCTCAAGGTCTTCCCGTAAGGCGGCATCATGGAGGACTTCCCGAGGGCGCTCCCGCCCAGCGTGATGATGTTCCGCATGTACTCGTCGCTTTCTCCATTCAGTTTTTCGCCGTCGTTCATCAGCGGGGGCATGGGCGCCACGTTGCTGCGGATCGATGGGCCCGCCGGGCTGGCATCCGCGTGGCACCACACACAGTACTGGTAGAAGATGCGTTTGCCCTGCGATTCCTGATAGCCCAGCTTGATCTGCTTGGAGTTGTCTTTCCAATCGAGCTCTGTGTCGTAGGCGCTATGGGCAACACGCGGCCTAACTGGCGCCGCGCTCCTGTTGCAGCCGGAGAGCGCCAGCACACAAAGTACCGTGCACACGAAGAGCGCAGCCATCAGGAATTTCTCTTTCATCGGCCCGCCCCTTGCGAGGTCCCGCGCACATTCGCGGCATTCTTGGCGGTTTGCAGGTTGATGCCTGCGCGCAGCGTCATCAGGTACGCCGTAAGCGCCCGTATCTCTTGGTCCGTGAAGTTACGGCGGGGCTCGATCGTGTCCGGTTGCAAGTCTTGCGGGTTGCGTAGCCACGCTTCGATCCATGCTGGCGTCAGCCAGTTCCCGGCGTTGTTCAGATTCGGGCCCACTGAGCTGCCCGTTCCACCAATCGTGTGACAGGACTGGCACCGGTATTTCACTTCGTAGAGTTGTTTGCCCGTCGATACCATAGCCGGCGTGAATTGTCTGGAATCCACGCTCTCCGGATTAACGCCAGGTTTTTGCACGGCCGTCGACAAGAACTCCGCGGCGATGGCTGCATCCTTATCCGGCATGTTGAATTGCGGCATGCGCAGAATCAGCGCCGGACGGATGGTCTGAGGATTCTTCAGGAAGTCCGCGATCCACTTTTTCTGCGCGCGGCTGCGTTCGTAGGTAAGGTCCGGAGCAAGCGTTCCGCCATAGCCGTTGAAGCGATGGCAAGCGTAGCATTTATAGCGCTCGTAAACCTGGGCGAATGCGCCCACGGCCTGGAAAGATGCTTCTTTTCTGGGCACAACCAGATGTTGCAGAGCACTGGTGGGCGCCGGCCCTATCTGACTCAACAATGCGGTAGTCACCGCGTCCAGATCCGCCTGGCTCCAGTTGTACCGCGGCATTCGCGCGGCGGGATTTACCGATACCGGGTACTGCAACTTCGCTTGAATGTAGGAAACTAGGTTGTGCTCGATCGTTGCTTTGCCGAACTCCAACTCCGAAGCGTTCTTGGCGCCCAGAGCGGTGAGATCGGGCCCAAAGTCCTTCTGCGCGCCGATTCCAGTCGATGCGTGACAACTGGCGCAGCCTTTCTCCCTGAACAAACGCCTTCCCGTCTTTACTTCTTCGTCAGTGGCCGCGCCGAGTTGCGGCATATTTGCGAGCAGGGCGGAATCTACGAGCTTGTTCATCACATACTGCGAGACCTTGTAGAGGACTTCATCGCTCCACCCATATCGTGGCATGGTGCTATGCGGCAAATAACTTTGTGGGTTTCGCAGCCAGGCGACCAGCCATTCTTCGCTGACCTTACTGCCCACCTTGGTAAGCTCCGGGGCGATTTCTCCCCCGATCATTTTGGACTCACCGGCGCGCCTGGCTGCCAAGGAGTGGCAGGTGGTGCACATCATCTGCCGGAAACGCACTTCGCCTTGGGCAAGGAGTTCCGGGTTTTTGCTCAACGGGTTTACCACCGCCGGATTGATCTTGTACGTCTCAATCGGCTTGGCCTTTTGCACGCTCAAGAACGCGGAGAGGGCTTTGATCTCGTCTTCGTTCAAGCGGAATGCCGGCATGCGCGGCTCGTCGGTCTCATAGCCGTTCACCGTGACTTTGCCGTTTTCATCGACGATGGTACGGGATTCCTTCAGCCATTTGTAAATCCACTGGCGCGAGACCTTATAGCCCACACTCGAGAGATCCGGGCCTAGCTCGGGTGGATCCAGGGTGTTGAGCTTGTGGCAAGCCTGGCAGTTCAGGTGCGTCAGCAACTCACGGCCGCGCGCGAGTTGTGGCGCCTCCTTTAGATCATCCTGGTGGCAGCCCCCACAGGAGGCTTGCAGGAAATGAGCAGGGAGGATGGGATTTTCCCAATCGATCGTGGTTTCGTGCGCTTCCGCTACTTCGGTCGCTGGACCCTGGCCGCGATGGCAAATGGTGCATCCCCAGTCGCGAACATTATGGGGAATGGGCGGGTGTGCGCGAAAGGGCTGTGGCACGGAAGCATCCGCGAGGCTCGCTTGCATGATGCCCTGGTGGCAGGTGGTGCAGCGGTCGGCGACATTCATGCCCGGCAGCCACACCTGGTCAATGTTCGGGCTGTAATCGGCGAGGAGCTTCTTTGTGTCCGGCCGGCCCTGAGCGAACTTCACAAACCAGCGCTTGTAGTGCTTCCACTCTGCGCGGAAATCCTTCAGAGGCGAAATCGCCAGCACGAGCGCGCAAACGACCGTGGACAGAGCGAAGGCAAGCCGCAGCTTCTCCGACAACTTGCCCATGTCTTTAGCCGGCATGCGTCCCCCAGGGCCACACCCAGGACCACCCCGAGCCGCGGAAGAACGTCCCTACCACCGTCAGGCAAAGGGCCGTCGCAATGAACCAAGTCATGATCCACCAAGAGAGCGGCTTGGCGCGCAGTGCGCCCATCCGTCCGGTGGTTGCCTTCGAAAGATACGACGCCACCAGCAGACCCGCGACCAGCACGGTCGGCACAATGATTGTCCAGGCGTCAACTACCACCAGCAGGATCAGCAATGCAACCACTACCCCAAGGACGATGCCAAATCGCTTGGAAGCTTGCTCGCTCCAAAGCGGCTTTCTTTCCACATTGACGTTGAAGTAAGGGATCACGATGAGAGCGATAACCACCAGCGCTGGGATCAGAATTCCGGCCACGAACGGCGGGAAAAAGTGGAGCAATTCCTGCAAGCCCAGGAAATACCATGGCGCCTTCGCCGGGTTGGGTGTGAGCAGAGGGTTGGCTAACCGCTCCAGGGGCGCATCCCAAATCAACGCAACTAGCACCATCGCGCTGATCAGCACTTCGAAAACGATGGCTTCGCGCACCAGCAGGTGCGGATAGCTCATCACTTTGGGCTCACGTTCGTCTTTCACCTTGGCAGAAGTATTCCGTGTAACGAAGACAATCCGGCGAGGGTCCTTCTTGGCATCGGAACTGAATCCCGATTCGATTTTAGTTTTTTCCATCATCGTCTATTGACCCCACCGTCAGTCCGCCGTCCTTCTGCACACGCGAGAAATGCACGGCGATGAAGAGGAACGCCAGCAGCGGGAGAATGACCACATGGAGCACGTAAAACCGTAGCAGCGCATTTTCGCCGACAACGTGTCCGCCCAAGGCCACGAAGCGAACTTTGTTTCCGATGACCGGCATGGCGGAAATTATGTTGGTGCCCACCGTAACTGCCCAGAATGCCAACTGATCCCAAGGCAGCAGGTAACCCGTATAGCTCAGGAACAACGTGAGGAGCAGCAGAATGACGCCAACCACCCAGTTGAACTCGTGGGGTGGTTTGTATCCGCCGCGATAAAACACGTGAAACATGTGGCAGAATACCAGCAGGACCATTAGGTGCGCACCAACACGGTGCATGTTCCGGAGAAACACTCCGTTCGACACCACGAAGCGCAAGTCCTTCATGTCGTGATAGGCCTTTGGCGTCGCGGGATGGTAATAGAACATCAGGAGCACGCCGGTCACCACCAGGGTGATGAACAGCAGCAGCGACAATGACCCTAGATAGTAGGCTGCCCGCACGCGCAAGGATTTCTCTCTCACCTTCACAGGCAGCCAGTGCAGGAACAGGTTGCCGATTACCGCGAGGCTGCGTGTGCGGTTGGTGATGGCCGGGCCGCGCCGAAAGATGGACTTCCAAACCCGTGTGGTCCGGAGGCCCTCGAGAGCGGTATGGAACGAAGTGGCCATAATTGTCCTCAGACCTTCAAGACCTGAGCGGCTTTGATGATTTGCAGCTTATCCACTTGCAACTCACCGTCAGCGGTCAGGTTGATCGCGTAGTGGGGTAGGGGTCGTGGCGCGGGACCTTCGACCTTTTGGCCGCTCGGCTGAAATTTGCTGCCGTGGCAGGGACAGGCAATCATGTTCGCTTCCGGTTTCCACTGAGTGATACAACCAAGATGCGTGCAGACCGCGGAGACCGCGTAAAATCCCGCCGGAGTACGTACGATGTAGACCTGCTGGTCTTGTAGGAAGGTGACAGAGTTCTCCGGGTAGAGATCCGGATTGCCGGCGCGAAAGGTAGTCGACAGCTCGGACAGCACGTTCGGCGAAAAGAACTGATAGGTCAACGCCGCACCGCCCAGCCCGGCAACTCCCAGCGCTCCCAAGGTGATTTCGCTGAGAAAATCCCTTCGGGATACCTCCAGCTTTGCGCCTGCATTTGCCGGGTTTGCCTTGTCGTCGCTCATGGATTCAGAACGATCTCCTCATGGGGCTGCAAGCTGAGATCCTGGTCGAATACCTCAAAAGCTTCCATCGAAATGGCGTTCACAGGGCAGCGTTTCGCGCACAATCCGCAGCGGATGCAGATGGTTTCATCCTTAACCATTACGGAGCCCTCAACCTGGTTCAGTTCTTCCGGCGAGATGTGCTGGAGGTCTAGACTGCGTAGCTCGCGTTCTTTGCCCAGGCGTTCCTTTTCTTCGCCAGTGAATGCAAAACTCTTCAACGGCACCAAAGACAGGCAGTTCTCCGGACAGACCTCCACGCAGCCGCCACAGAGGATGCACTCTGTCCCGTTCGCCTCGGTGCCCTCGAAAATCGTATTGATCCAACACCGCAGGCAGCGGCTGGCTTCGCGACGCGCCTGCTCCTCGGTGTAGCCGCATTCCACTTCCGCCACGCCGGTGCGCCGTTCGATCGGCAGAGCAGGCACGGCCAGGCGCGAATACTCGTCGTAATGGGCAGCCATTTCGTGGTGGTCGAGCACGGTGATCTGCACGAATCTTTCTTTTGGTTTCCGTTGCGGGCCGCGCAGGAACTTGTCGATCTGGAGCGCCGCCTTTTTGCCGTCGGCTACCGCATTGATGATCAAGCGCGACCCGAAAGCGATGTCGCCGGCGGCGAAAATACCGGGCGCAGTTGTCATCAGAGTGTCGGGATTGATCTTCAGTGTGCCTTGGGCCGTGGTTTCGATGCCGTCCTCGGGCTTCAGGAAGGAAAGATCGGAAGCCTGCTCGATCGCCAGGATCACCGTGTCACATGGAATCACGGATTCGGTTCCCGGCGAAAACTTTGGATTGAAGCGCTTGTTTTCGTCGAATACAGAAATGCACTGGATGACTTCGAGGCCAGTAAGCTTCCCATCCTTCCCCACGAACTGCTTTGGGCCCAAAGAAGGACGCAGCTTCATGCCCTCAAGCAAACCTTTTTCGATTTCTTCCTCGGACGCTGGCATCTCCGCGCGCGACTCCAAGCAAACCAGCTGCACCTCCCGCGCGCCCATGCGCAATGCTGCCCCCGAAACGTCTATGAACTCCTTCATGGCCACGTCCATTTCGCCGGAAGTCAGCTCATTCGGAACGCCTACATTGGCCATGTCTGCCACAAGCTTCATTTGTTGCTCACGCATTGCCGACCGAGCCACATCGATGGCCACGTTGCCGCCGCCGATGACCACGACGCGCTTTCCCACTTCAAAGCGGTAGCCGAGATTCACGTTCAAGAGAAAATCGATGCCCTTGACCACGCCATCCAGATCGTTCCCCGGAAGGTTCAGTTCGCGGCTGCGGTTCAGCCCAAAGGCCATCAGCACCGCTTGGTAGCCCTGCCGGCGCAAGTCTTCGAGCGTAAGATCCCGCCCGAGCCGCATGTTCAGTTTCAATTCCGGCCCGAGATCGAGAATCTCGCGGATCTGCGCTTGCAAGACGTCGCGGGGCAAGCGGTACTCCGGGATACCGAGGCGCATCATGCCGCCTGGCACTACCGACGCTTCAAAGATCGTCACCGGATAACCCAGTAATGCCAGGTCGTGCGCCGCGGACATACCCGCCGGACCAGAGCCAATGACCGCGACTTTCTCGCCAAACTTAACGTCGGGCTTGCCGCCAAAAACGTCGATCGGATTCCTCGACTCCGGCCCATAGCGTTCAGTGACAAATCGTTTCAGAGCACGGATCGAGATGGGCGCGTCAAACTCGCCACGGCGGCATGCGGATTCGCAGGGATGCCCGCACACGCGCCCGCAAATGGACGCGAACGGGTTGGGGGCGCGGGCATAACGATACGCTTCGGCGTATCTTCCCTGGGCAATAAGCGAGACGTACCGGCCAGCCTGTGTAGGGACTGGACACGCCTGCATGCAAGGGAAGTTGGACTGCAACCACTCTAAATCGACCAGTTTGGTTCGCGCCGTCACCTGGTGCTCTCCGGATCCGGGATTTCTTGTCGCTTACTTTTTGACCGTCACATCGGCGGCTGCTGAGCCAGCACCTACTTCGACCACTTGTGTGGCGACTTCTTGCCGTCTTCGCTCCAGGTCTTCAGCGTGTATTTGCCCGGGGGAGCACTTTTGATCTCGTCGGCTGCATAGTTCGCAATTAACAAACCAAGAAGAAGGCTATTTGTGACCACTTCTATCTAACTCATTTGCAAGCCTATTCTTCATTGAATGTGACAGCGCCCTAAGGCTTAGTGAAAGCGACGGGCATTTTTTTGTCAACTGACGGAAGTTTACAGAGTTGTGCGACGCGTCGTTGTGATCGGCATCACCTCTGCGTGTGATACGAGCAGTTGGCTGAAACCGATTAGTCGTTGTGATGGGCATCACCGCTGCGTGTGATTCGAGCAGTTGGCTGAAACCGATTAGTCGTTGTAAACAGCATTTACACTCCGTCGAAAGTCGCGCCTAACCCGTTTGGAATCAATGAACCTTAGCAATGCGGCTTTCATGCCTATGGGTGGGCCGCAGGCCCATGTCAAACTCCGTCAGGTCTATGCCCCGCGCTATCGGGAGGAAATGGTTGAGCAAGATTCCGCAAGCCGGCCTACGCCGCCGCGCAGAGCTGCATGTTGCGAGAAGGTCCCGAAGGCTTTGCGGGCGGCTTAAGTGCTGGCAAGTACGCCTCCATCACGGGTGCGTCCCCGGCGACCGCGACGCGCGATCTAGTCGAACTGGTCACCAAAGGTGCACTGATTCGGACGGGTGAGCGCAAGCACACACGCTATCAACTCAGCATTCCACTGCGCTCCGTGACTTCCGTCGTGGTGAACGAACGAGGAGAAGTAAAGCCGGCTGCCGCCTCGTACCCCAGTCAGAGCGGGAGACCTCAGTGATCAGTTCAAAAGCGGCCAACGGTTACCTGCATCTGTTCCTGTATTTGGAGAATCGGAGCCATATTCATCTGTTGTATTTGTTGGACAAGGACGAACAGGAAGACATGTCGAATGATGAACGCAAAGAGTTGCGCGCCCTGGTGGCCGAAATCAAAGCAACAAGATAGGGTTACTCCCATGGAACCAACAAAAAGGAAGAGAAAGGCAGTGAAAGTGTTCAGTGATTTGAGACAATCTTTGCATGAAGCTCTGGCTTACGAGCAGGACAAAAAGGGAGGATTGCGGGTTACCGATGTACCGCCCCCGCCCAAGCCGCTAACAGCCATCCAGATCCGAGCCATCAGGCAGTCCTTCAAGGTGAGCCAAGCAGTTTTCGCTCGGATCATCAATGTGAGCCCCAATGCGGTAGAAAGCTGGGAACAGGGCGTACGCCGCCCTCGGGAAGCGACCTTGAAGCTACTGACGATCGCACATAAGCACCCGGAGATTCTCTTGTCAGGCAAGTAGGAGAAAGAGAATTGTTTGGCTACTGCTCCGTTTCAGACTTCTGTTTTGAAAGGAAGAGAGGAACGAGAGCACCCCCGTGGCGTTCTCACGCCACCCTCCGGTCGGCAGGGAACGAGCCGGTGCACGGCAAACGTTACTGAGCGCCCATTTTATAGAACATCACTTTGCCCGAAGGATCGAGTTGCTGCAGCAAGTCAAAGTCCCGAACGTTGCGGGACAACACCACACATCCGTATTTTCGAGCGGTAGCGAAGAGCAGCGCGTCGTTCAAGACGCGCCGCCGCTGCTCTCTTCCGTATCCCTGGATCCGGGCCAACGTGCCGGACAGCACACCGGCTTCCCGCCAGACCTCGGGATCGGGCGTGATCGTCCGGTAGCTGGGGCGCCGGTCGATGACCGCGGCAACTTGCTCGATGATCTCGGGCGTTTGGGAGTGAGCGGGATCGAGTAGGCCGCAGGTTGCCGCCAGTTCGGCTTCCGTGACTGGGGAATGCCATGCCTCGGTCGCCCGCAGCATGGCTTCGCCCTGCTGCGGAAAACGGCCTTGAAGAACATCAATGTAGACCGTGGTATCGTAGAGCAGCTTGGCGGGTCGATGGCTGGTCGTTCCAATGAACTCCAGCTCCGATTCGGCCCGCGGTGTGAGCTGCGCTCGATGTTTGTCGGGTTTGAGCCGCCTGAGAGTGCCTTGAAATTCAGAACTCAAGCTCAGCCTCGCTACCAACGGCGCCGCGTCGCGAAA
>JBEKWX010000067.1:0-12531 GCA_049512675.1 Terriglobales bacterium
TTCGTTGCGGATGGAGGACGAGACTTTCATCGACGGATATTTCCCCCCGTTGTTCTTGCTCAGCAGGGTAAGGTCGTTGGGAGGAACCTTCAGCGCGCTGGCCGCGGGCCCTCCGCCTTTGCCGTCCGTTCCATGGCAAACGGCACAGTATGCCGTGTACATATCCTTGCCGGATACAGGCGACGTGGACTGGATAGGGACATGCTTTATGGTTTTCTCTGTTTGGCCCTGCGTTTGGTCCTGCGCGGAGACGGCGCAGGTGAACGCGATCAGGACAGTAAACATCACCATCAGCTTCTTAATGGACATCGCATTTCTCCTTTCCAACCAAGGCTCCGCTCTTGAAAATCTAAGCGCACTCAGTAACAAAACCGGCTACGATTGCTACCTGCCGCTAGGCCGTCCGCTATTGCTTCGAGATTTTCCAATTCCGATCGGACCGCACGAGAGCAAGCGCCGATTTCGTCGGCTCCCCGTTATAGAAGTCGACTTCATACTTGTTGATCAGGGTTTGACGTTCCCAAAGATTGAAGCTTTTCACCAGCGGACCACCTGCGTCAAACACGTTCCCTAATTGATTGGGAACCCATTTCCAGGAGTATTCGACGATCGCATTGTTGACTCCGTTCATGTTCACGTCGGTGACGCTCACCAGTTGCCGCTGCGCCAGGGGAGCCTGATACGAGAATGTGCCATCCGCTTCTTTCGATTTCTTGAAACCCGGCACGGCGCTCATCAGGCGCTCTCCTTCGGGAGTGATCGAGACCATCACGCTGCCCTTTGCCGCCTTGGCCAACTTAATAATCCCTGCTTTTTCCAATAATCGATAATTAGGATCCTCTGGTTTTTCGTCGGCACCGGGTTTTACGAGACCAGTGCGGAAGTGAATGATGGCCGGACCGGGTCCCTGCAGCGCCGCGGCTACTATCCCGCTTGCATCCTGCGCGCGGAGAGGAGTTTTCCCCCGGAATTGGAATAACACGTAGGTTGCTAAGCCCATGATTGCCGCTAGCAGACACAGCATGAGCAGCA
Organism: Terriglobales bacterium; assembly: GCA_049512675.1. Classification (GTDB taxonomy): domain Bacteria; phylum Acidobacteriota; class Terriglobia; order Terriglobales; family Acidobacteriaceae; genus Acidiflorens. Next base: position 1,033 of record JBEKWX010000067.1, read on the forward strand.
GCGGCAACACCGATGAGCGTCGTTCCATCTCAACTTCGGCTTCAAACATGGCAGCTCCCTTCCTGGACAGCGCGAGTTCGTCAACTGACTCTCATTCTCGGCCTTCGATTTCGCGATTGCTGTGATCAATGGCACCATCAGTTGTGTCTCGCCTCACCGATGCGGCAAGAACCCGGAGTCTCCGGAATAAGTCACCGCAGAGCTTTGGGCGGCCTTTTCTCTTCTTAGCGTTACACAGGACGTGTGCCCGTTCTCACAAACATCAGTGATCCCTGTCACATCCAAGCGCACCCCCCGACAAAGCATAATGGCTAGGATTTCGTGGTGGTTCTATAACCTTCAGCTCGGAGATTCCATTGGCAAAAGGACGTGTTTCCATTGTTGTCGAGCGTTGCAAAGCCTGCGGCTTCTGTGTGGAGTTTTGTCCTACCAGAGTGCTCGCACTTTCCTCCGCTTTCAATTCCAAGGGCTACCATCCGCCGCATGTCGTGCATCCGGATAAGTGCAGTGGCTGCGACTTGTGCGGGATGTACTGCCCCGACTTCGCCATTTTCGCCACCAAGACAGATCCCGTTAAGGGAGGTGACAAATGAAGGCTGACCCTAAAGGCGTGCTCACCGGCATACACTTCATGGATGGCGACCACGCCTGCTGCGAAGGCGCTCTGGCCGCTGGCAGCCGGTTCGCTTCCGGATACCCCATAACTCCTTCCACTGAAGTGGTGGAGCGATTTGCCGCTCGTGTGCCGACCGTAGGTGGAGCGTTCATCCAAATGGAAGACGAGCTGGCGGCTTCCATCACTCTGCAAGGCGCGGTTTGGGCTGGAGCCAAGGCGTTTACGGTGACCTCCGGCCCAGGCTTCTCTCTGATGATGGAACATATCGGCTACGCGGCCATGACCGAAACGCCGTGTGTGTTCGTGGATGTGCAGCGTGGAGGGCCATCCACTGGCCTGCCCACGCTCCCAGCGCAAGCCGATATGATGCAGGCGCGCTGGGGCTCGCATGGCGATTACGAGATCATTGCTCTCTGCCCCAATTCTCCGCAGGAGTGTTTTGATCTCACCATCACAGCCTTCAACCTGGCCGAAGAATACCGGGTGCCCGTGATGTTCATGATGGACGAATGCGTGGGGCACATGACTGAGAAAGTAGTGATTCCCCCCGCCGACCAGATTGAAGTGGTGCCACGCCGCCATACGCACAAATCGGTCGAAGATTATCTGCCGTATGGAACCAACGGCGACCTGGTGCCGGAGATGGCGCACGCCGGCGATGGCTACAACTTTCATGTCACCGGCTTGACCCACGACCAGCGCGGCTATCCCGACATGACTCTGCCGACCCAGGACAAGCTGGTTCGCCGTCTGCAAAACAAGATTCTTAACGCCGTCGACCGCATCACCATGACCGAAGAAGAGCAAATCGATGGCGCCGATGTCGTGGTCATTTCCTACGGAATCACTTCCCGAGTGGCGCAACGGGCGATCGAGGCAGCTCGTAAAAAGGGTCTGCGCGTCGGCAAGTTGCGCCTGATCACCGCCTGGCCGTTCCCGGAGAAAAAGATCCGCGAACTGGCAGCCAAAGTGAATGCATTTGTCGTCCCCGAACTCAATCTGGGTCAGATGGTGCGAGAAGTGGAGCGCGCTGCCGCGGGCCAGGCGAAGACCTTCGCCGTGTCACATGCGGGCGGCGGAGTTCACAATCCGGAAGACATTCTCAAGGTAATTGTGGAGGCCAGTCGATGTCGGACAGTTTGATCAACGATCTCATTAACCCCGTCGAACCCTTTTTACGCAGCGATCGCATGCCGCACATCTGGTGTCCGGGATGCGGCATCGGCACCACCGTAAACTCTTTCGCCCGCGCGCTCCTCGATTCGAAAATCGATTTGCGATCGCTGGCCCTGGTCTCGGGCATCGGCTGTACGGGGCGCGTTGCGGGCTACGTCAAGCTGGATTCTTTCCATACCACGCATGGCCGCGCCATTCCGTTCGCCACCGGGTTGAAACTGGCAAACCCAAAGCTGAACGTCATCGTCTATTCCGGCGACGGCGATCTTTCGGCGATCGGCGGTAATCATCTGATCCACGCCGCACGCCGCAACATCGATCTGAAGGTCATCTGCGTGAACAATCTGATCTACGCCATGACGGGCGGCCAGACCGCGCCCACCACGCCGGATCACTCGACGACTTCGACGAATCCCTACGGCGTGTTCGAGCCGTCGTTCAATTTGCCGCACCTGGTCGAAGCGGCGGGCGCGGTTTACGTCGCGCGCTGGACCACGTTTCATGTCAGGCAAATTACCCGCGCCATGACCGAGGCGTTTCACAAGAAAGGCTTCTCTTTTATTGAAATTATCTCGCCCTGTCCCACGCTTTACCAGCGCCGCAACAAGATGGGCGACGCTCTCGACGCCATGAAGTACTACAAGGAGAAGAGCAAAGTCCGGCACGGTGCGCCTACCAGTGAAGTTGGCATGACCATGACAGGGGAGATCATCGTGGGCAAGTTCGTAGACCGCGAGCGCCCCGACTACCAAACGATGATGCGAGCGCAATACAGCGAATCGCTGGGAGAAAGATACGTGGAAGAACCGGAGATGGTATGCGACTGCAGCTAACTGAAATTCGTATCGCAGGATTTGGCGGCCAGGGAGTGATCCTCTCGGCCATTGTCCTCGGCAAGGCGGCCTCGATTTTCCAAGGCGCTTTTGCCACCATGACGCAGAACTTCGGCCCGGAAGCTCGGGGCGGCGCCTGCAGTGCGCAGCTCGTGCTCTCCGATTCGCCAATATTGTACCCGTATGTCACCCACCCGGACATCATGGTCATCATGTCGCAGGAAGCCTATGTGCGCTTCGCTCCCGAGTTGAAAGACGGCGGCATCTTGATCATCGAGCAGGATCTCGTGCGGGTGTCGTCGGATCTCAGCAAGGAAATCAAGGTCTACAGCGTTCCAGCGACCCGCATCGCCGAAGAACTAGGAAAACGCATGGTATTGAATTCGGTGATGGTGGGATTCTTCACTGCAGCCACACAGCTGCTGGAGCCCGATGCTGTGCGCAAAGCGGTCGCCGATTCGGTTCCGCCCAGCTCCCGAGAACTGAACCTGAAGGCCTTTGAAAAAGGGTTGGAGTACGGAGTTACTGCCTTAACCAACGCTCCGAACTCCGCCGACGCCGAACTGGAGACGCAATACTCGCCAGAGTAGGTTTTCACCGTTGCATTCTTCAACTTTTGCTGTTGTTAGATTCATCACTGGGTTGCTAACCGGCAACCCAGTGATTGCAAAAGGTCAATCTCGTCGTCCACTTCCAAACACTGAAAACACGAGCTTTGGGCTGTTGCGATTTCCATCAAAGCGTTGTTGACAACTTCATCGCAATAGGCCGCGCCGTCAAATTGTTTTTCGTGTATCCCCTTTATTTAACAGGAGATCGGTGCCTACAGCGCCCTTGTTCGCAATTTGGCTCGTCTTGGCATGGCGATTGCCTTTAGAGAAGTGCTGAGTGGCTCGCTAGACGGCCCTCCGACGAGGTGACTTATGACGGTCCTACTGGTTCTCTTCTTCTTCGCAACCTTCTTGCTGATCGACTACTTCCGCACCCGCCACGCCATTGTGCAACCGGAGTTGCAGGTCGCCCCAGCAAAGTATGCCGAGGCGCCGCGCTTGCGGCCAGCCGTGGTTGGTGGATTCGAGGTTCCAGAGAACCTGCGCTACCACCCCGGTCACACCTGGGCACTGAGCGAGAGCCCCAACCTGGTGCGGGTCGGCATGGATGATTTTGCCGCGAAACTGACCGGCACGATCGAGAGCATCACGCTGCCGCAACGCGGCCAGTGGATTCGCCAGGGCCAGAAGATGTGCACACTTTATCGCGACGACTGCGCCGTTGATATGGTTTCGCCGATCGAGGGCACCGTGTCTGACATCAACGAAGCGGTCATTAAGAATCCTAAACTGGCGCTCAGCGATCCTTACGGCGAAGGCTGGCTGGTGACCGCGCAAGCTCCTGACGCCAAGACAAGCTTCAAGAACTTGCTGGGTGGCGCGCTTGCCCGCTGGTGGACAGAAGAGTCGGCGAGCCGCTTGCAGCGCCGGATGCCGATGGCGCTGGGCGCCTTGGCGCAGGATGGTGGAGTGGCCGTGGACGACCTCTCAGTTCAGATCCCCGACCAAGAGTGGCTGCCGCTGGCGAAGGAATTCTTCCTGTCATAAGTCGAATCGCAGGGAGGCCAACCAGCCTCACCGTTCGTCGAGAGAGGACCGCAGAAACACCGGCCGCCCGGATCCAAGGCTGAAAAGCCAGGGATCGGGCGGCCGGTGGCTTTTGGACCGGCAGAACTATTTCCGCAAAATCCGCTGCACCAGGTCCGCGCGCGGGACCGTGACTTGTTCGCCGGATGCTAGATGCTTGAGCGCGAAGGCATCGGCGGCCACCTCGTTCTCGCCGACGATGAGGATGTATCTCGCCCCCATCTTGTCCGCGGCCTCAAACGATTTTTTTAGGCGAAACGACTCGTCGCCGAGATCGACCACCAGATCGTGGCGGCGCAATTCAGAAGCCACACGGGCGGCTTCGCGATTCATTCCGCCGCCGAGCGGAGCGACGTAAACGTCGGGCTTGCGGATGACCGACTCGGCCGTCGCTGCCAACGAAAGCACCAGCCGATCCTCTCCGATAGCGAAGCCAATTCCCGGAGCTGGCGGGCCGCCGAGTGCTTCGGATAGGCCGTCGTATCTTCCGCCGCCGAGAATCGCATTCTGCGCGCCTAACGACCCATGGGTAAATTCAAACGCAGTTTTTTGATAGTAATCGAGACCACGTACCAGGCGCGGGTTTTCGACGTAGGGGACATGGACGGCGTTCAAGATGTTCTTTACTTCCTGGAAGTGGGTGCGGCAATCTTCGTTCAGGAATTGGCTGATGGTAGGGAGGGTTTTGATGATCGGTTGGTCTTCGGGGACTTTGCAATCGAAGACGCGCAGAGGATTGGTTACGGCGCGGCGCTGGCAGTCGGCGCACATGCTTTGTACTACGGGCGCGAGGGCTTTGCGGAGGGCCTCGTTGAATTTTACGCGGTCGGCGGGGCAGCCCACGGAGTTCAGTTCGAGCGTCCAGTTGGTGATGCCGACGCGATCAAGCAATGTCGCCACGAGTTCGAGAATCTCCGCGTCTCTCGCCGGAGACTGGCTGCCGGCGGCGGCGGGGCCGATAATTTCGGCGTCAATCTGGTAGAACTGGCGGTAGCGGCCTTTTTGCGGGCGCTCGCGGCGAAACATCGGGCCGATCGAGAAGAATTTATTCAGACCCCGCTCCCAGAGTTTGTGCTCGATGTACGCGCGGACGATGCCGGCGGTGTTTTCGGGGCGGAGGGTGAGCGATTGTCCTTTATCGCTTTCTGCGCGGCCGCGATCTTCCCAGGTAAACATTTCTTTCGCGACAATGTCGGTCTCTTCGCCTACGCCGCGGGCGAACAGTTCGGTGGACTCGAAGATCGGGGTGCGGATTTCGTGGAAGTTGTAGGCGCGGAAGACGTCGCGGACGGCAGTCTCGACGAAGTTCCAAAGCGCCGTGTCGGGCGGGAGTAGGTCGCGGGTTCCTCGGGGAGATTTGATCATTGCGTCGTTGGTCGTTCGCCGTTCGTCGCACAGAGTGAGACGGGGCAAGCCCCGTCTCTACGGATGGTGGTACGTGATTAGTTTAACGTCGAACCAGCAGGTTCGGGCAAATGGACGAGAATGTTCACACGGACGATACTACTCATCAGGCCGAGTTGCTATGCGTCGCGTACAGTTCATCGAATTTCATGATCAACCGTGGTTCTCGTCATTTCTTCGAGATTACGTTACGGATGCGCTGCAGTTTGGGTTCAATCTCTTTAAGGTGTACTCGCCCATCACTCCGCTGCTGCAAAGTGCACTTGACTCTGCGCGGAGCCGATCGATTGTTGACTTGTGCTCAGGCGGGGGCGGGCCCTGGTTAGATCTTTCTCGAAGGCTCCAATCGCGAAAGCTCGAAGGAGACCCGCCGGTCCTGCAGATCTGGCTCACAGACAAATACCCAAACCTCAGGGCATTCGAAAATGTCAGAACGGTTTCTGAGAATCACATTGTTTTTTATCCGGGGCCGGTGGACGCGATGAAGGTTCCGCGTGAACTGAAGGGGCTTCGGACGATGTTCACATCGTTCCACCATTTTTCGCCAGAAGGGGCTCGCGCCATACTGCAAAATGCCGTCGATGCCGGGGAAGGCATCGGCATATTTGAAGCAACGCGGCGCGCTCCGTCAACTATCGGCCTTATGTTTGTCTGGGTTCTCATGCTGGTCGTCTGCACGCCGTGGATCCGCCCGTTCCGCTGGTCACGGTTGCTCTGGACGTATTTGGTTCCGATTATTCCCCTGGTTCTGCTGTTCGATGGAGTGGTCTCTTGCCTGCGGACATATCGCCCGCAAGAACTGCGTGAGCTCATCGAAAAGCTGACCGCAGCCGAATACCAGTGGGAGAGCGGAGAGTATTCAAGAGCGATTGGGGAGGCGCCAATTACTTACTTGATTGGTTATCCGCGGGCTTGTCCTCTGGAGCACTGAATTAGAGCGGGGAAGCATAACCCTGGTACAAAACCCACTTTTTCGGCAGCCCGCTAGGGATTGCTGCCGGTGGTCATTTGGCGGCGGGCTTCTTCGCAGGCCTGCTGCGGGTCGCGTCCGGTGACTTGCTTGTACCAGGCGGGGTGGAAGGTCCAGGCCCAGGCTTCACTGACCGCGCCGCGAACGATTGCCTGGAAAGTGCCGGGCTCGCCGAACGTGCTTTGGTAGATGTGGATGAAGATTCCGCCGAGCATAATGACGGCGGAGATGTCGTGGATGACGTAGCTGATGGCGACAGGGATTCTTCCGAAGGTTCTGGCGCCAGCCCACAGGATGATGCCGGTGATGAGGTACGCGATGCAGCCGCCTACGATCTCCCAGAACTGAAGTTTTTGTCCAGCGTTGAAAAACCCGGTGTCGGGCGGATCCATCTTCGCTTCGCCGCTGACGATCTTTCCCATGTTGCGCATCCAGTTGGAATCGGCTGCGGTCCAGATCATGGGCTGGAGCCAGTTCAGGGCTTGTAACCCGAAGAAGACGACGAAGCCCAGGCCGAACCAGGGGTGCATGACGCGGATGAGTGGTCCGCCGCCGAAGAAGGGAGTGAACCAGCGAAATAGCCACGGGAGATAGATGCTGAAGCCGGTGAAGAGCGCGAGAAAGAAAAAGAGCGCGACCATCCAGTGGACCACGCGCGTGTAGACGGGATGGCGCAGCAACTCTCCGCGATAGACGGTGGTTTGGCCAACGTGTTCAAAGCTCTCGCGAGCCTTGTCGTCGAAACGTTCGATCGCACTGCTAGACGTTGACATTGGCGCCATCCTTTGTCGGGGGTTCCGGTTGGGTCCGACGCGGGCCCGAGGTTACGTAGTGCACGATGACGCCGAGAAAACCGAACAAGGCGAAGGTTCCGAGCACGGGCTTAAAGAGCCACTTCCAGACGGTGTAGCTCCACGGGATTTGCGGATTGCTGGGCAGGTTGCCGTAGCGCTCGGGATCGGTGGCGTCGTGCAGCACGTAGATCACATGGGTTCCGCCGACGGATTGCGGATCGTAGACGCCGGCGTTCTTCCAGCCGAAATTTTCGCGCAGCTGCTTAGTGCGCTCCTCGGCGATGAATTTCATGTCGTCCTTGGTGCCGAACTTCAGGCAGCCCGTCGGACAGGCCTTGATGCACGCAGGTTCCAGGCCCTCGCCGACGCGGTCGGAGCAGAGCGTGCACTTGTACACCCGCTTGGTCGCGGGATTGAAGCGGGGAATATTGAAAGGACAACCGGAAACGCAGAATTCGCAGCCGATGCAGTTTTCCTGGTTGAAATCGACGATGCCGTTGGCGTACTTAACGATGGCGCCGTCGGCGGGGCAGGCCGCCAGGCAGCCGGGGTCGGCGCAGTGCATGCACTGATCCTTGCGCATCAGCCACTGGATGGTGCCGTCGGGGTTCTGGTGCTCATTGAACTTGATGAGGTTCCAGAAATTCCATCGCGTCTCGGGCATCGTTTGGTAAGTGTTGTCGAAGGTGGTCGGGGAGAACGGCAAGTCGTTCCACTCGGCGCAGGCTACCTCGCACGCTTTGCAGCCGATGCATGTGGTGGTGTCGACCAGTTTGCAGACTTCGAGGTCGCGCTGCATGCCCAGGCCGGGCGAAGGACCGGAATGGCCCGAGATCATTTCGGCTTGTAGTGCCTTGCGGTCTGGCATCTTGCTTTCCAGCCCCTAAAGGGGCGTCTTCTTTGGGCAACTTGTGGTATCGCCAAAGCGACACCCTGATACGAAGCCCGTGCTACGAGACCCGGTTTCTTACACAGACTCCTAAGCTTTCTCGATCTTCACCAAAAAACCTTTAAATTCCGGCGTAAACGCGTTCGGGTCGATGATGGTCGGTGTCAACTGATTCGCCAATGTCTTCGCCGTCTTGTCCTCATCTTCCACAATGCCGCGGAAGCCCCAGTGAATGGGGATGCCGATCTGGAACGTTTCCTTGCCATCGATCTTCATGGGGCGAATGCGGCGCGTGACCATGGCTTTCGCGATGTAGTGGCTGCGCGCGCTGGTGACTTTTACTTTTTCGCCGCCGCGAATGCCCATGCGGTCGGCTAGTTCGGCGGGAACCTCGACGAACGGTTCCGGCACGAGCTCCACATTCATGGGATTATTCTTGGTCCAGTAGTGATAGTGCTCGGTCAGGCGGTAGGTGGTGCAGATGACGTTGTATCCCTGATCCACCGTCCCGTACTTGTCCATGTCGGTCTTATATCGTTTCACGACCGGATTGTTGGACTGGTTCGGATGCAACAGATTCGCGATCGGGCTTTCGATCGGTTCATAGAATTCGGGGAAGGGACCATCGGCCATCCCGGCCAGCGGCACGAACAAACGTCCGATGCCCTCGGGGGTCATGATGAACGGTCCCATGTGGTCTTTAGGCGGGGAATCTGGCTTGAAATCGGGAACGTCGTTGCCCAACCATTTTTCTTTGGCTTCGTCCCACCAAACTTGGCGCCGCGAAGGATCCCAGGGCTTGCCGTTGAGATCGCAGGAGGCGCGGTTATAGAGGACGCGGCGATTTGCTGGCCAGGACCATCCCCAATTGGGATAAATGCCGAGGCCGGACGGGTCGTCGGTTCCGCGGCGCTGCATCATGGCGCCGGCTTCGGTCCACGATCCGCAGTAAAGCCAGTTTCCGGAGATGGTTGTGCCGTCGTCTTTTAGCCAAGCAAAGCCGGGGAGTTGCTGGCCGGCTTTGATGGTCGTGTTCGTTTTCGGGTCGGTGATGTCGGCGAGTGCTTTGCCGTTGATTTCTTTTGCGACTTCGGCGAGCGACGGATTGTACGGGTTTGTATAGGCGAAGGTCGCGTTCAGAACGGGATCGGGGAACTTGCCGCCCTCTTTCTTATAGAGCTCCCGAACTTTCAAGAAGATGGTGGCGAGGATTTCCTGGTCGAGCCGCGCCTGCCCCGGCGGCGGAACGGCTACGTTCTTCCATTGCAGCCAGCGCGCGGAGTTCACGAAAGTGCCGTCTTTTTCCGCGAAGCCTGCGCCCGGCAGACGATAGACGGTGGTGTTGATCTTCTTCTGATCCTCGGCGGTAATGCCGGGAGCGCGCCAGAATTCGCTGGTTTCGTCGGGATAGATCTCGCAAACCACCAGCCAGTCGGCCTTTTTCAGGGCGTCGACATTCTTGTTCGAATCGGGCCCGATCATGACGCCGTTCATGCCGAAGGCGAGGAGACCTTTGACCTTGCCCTCATACATGTCGTTCCAGATATTCACCCAGGAATAGTTGCGATCAATCTTCGGCAGATAATTGAAGGCAAAGTCGTTTTCCTTGGTGGCCGCCGGTCCGTAAAACGCCTTCAGGAGAGAGACGGTGAATTTTGAAGTATTCGACCAGTAATTAAATGACTCCCACGGATCGGGCTTGGACTCTGTGGGAGTAGTGCGCTTTACAAAGGCGGCCAGGTTCACGTCGGCGGGATTCGGCATCTTCAGGTAGCCGGGGAGGATATCGAAGATTCCCGCCATGTCGGTCGCGCCCTGAATGTTGGAATGGCCGCGGAGCGCGTTGACTCCACCGCCGGCACGGCCGACGTTGCCCATCAGCAGTTGCAGGACGGCGGCGGTGCGGATGATCTGCGTGCCGAAGCTGTGCTGCGTCCATCCCACCGCATAAATGATGGTGGCAACCTTTTTCATGTCGCCATCTTTGCGGACAGACGTGAAGAGGTCGGCGGCTTTGAGAAATTGATCCTGCGGAATGCCGGTGATGCGCTCGACCATTTCTGGCGTGTAGCGTTCGTATTGTTTTCTTAGCAACTGATAGACGCAGCGCGGATGCTGGAGCGAGAGATCGAATGCGACCTTCGGGGGCAGAGCAGGCGCGGGCGGCGTTGCGCCAGCGGGCAGGGGTGGAGGCGTCTTTTCCGGAGGCGTGGCTACGACCGGTTTGCCGGCCAGGTCTCCGCCTTCTTCATAATTCCAGGTCTTCTTGTCATACACCTTTTTCTCGGGATCGAATCCGGAAAAAAGGCCGTCTTCGGGCAGGTTAAATCCGTCTTTGATAATGAAAGCGGCGTTGGTGTAGTTGACGAGGTAGTCTTTGGCGATGCGGTCGTTTTCGATGGCGTATCGGATGACGCCGCCGAGGAAGGCGATGTCGGCGCCAGCGCGGATCTGTACATACATGTCCGCGTTCGCAGCGGTGCGGGTCAGGCGAGGATCGACAACAATAGTCTTCGCGTTGCGGTGAACTTTGGCTTCAATCGCCCACTTGAAGCCACAGGGATGGTTTTCGGCTGGATTGCCCCCCATGATCAACATCATGTCGGTGTTCTTGATGTCGATCCAGCCGTTGGTCATTGCGCCGCGTCCGAAGGTGGGCCCCAAACTGGAGACCGTTGGGCCGTGTCAAACGCGGGCCTGGTTTTCCAGGTAGCAGACCCCCAGGCTGCGCATACTTTTTACAGCGAGATAGTTGAACTCGTTGGTGTCGGTGCATCCGCCGGTGAAGGCCATGCCTTCGCAGCGATTGACGGTGCGGCCAGCGGAATCTTTTTCGACGAAGGTATCGTCGCGCGTCTTCTTCACCTTTTGCGCGATTTCGGCATAGGCCTGATCCCAGGAAATGTCTTCCCACTCGGTCGCTCCCGGACGCCGCACTTGCGGCTTCAGCAACCGGCGGTCGTTGAGAATGTCCTGCTCCAGCGACGATCCCTTGGGGCAGAGCGTGCCGCGGTTGATGGGGTGGTCGGGATCGCCCTCGACGTGCACGACCTGGGGGATCGCGTTCTTGGCCTTGTCGCCCAGGGTGTAGATGATCACGCCACAACTGACGGCACAATAAGGACAGGTGCTGCGCGTTTCGCTGGCTCGGGAAATTTTGAGGGATTCGGTCTGAGCGTA
>JBEKWX010000068.1:0-12436 GCA_049512675.1 Terriglobales bacterium
AGGTCGGCCATGCCGAGCTGAAGATAGGCGACTCGCACATCATGCTGGCCGACGAAAACCCCGCCATGGGGCACCGCAGCGCCGAGAGTATCGGCGCGTCTCCGGTGAGCCTGCTGGTGTACCTCCCCGATTGCGACAAGGTCGTCGCCAAGGCGGTCGCGGAGGGAGCGAAGATCCTGAAGCCGGTCGAGGACCAGTTCTACGGAGATCGCTCCGGCTTCATTCAGGACCCCTTCGGACATTTCTGGTCGGTTGCGACTCACAAGGAAGACTTGTCCCCGAAAGAAATAGAAGAACGCGTCAAGAAAGCGATGCAGGCCGCTTGACGGCAGCTCTTGGCTCTTAGCTAGGCCGATGTCGGACGGTTTCCCTGTTACCTCTGTGTCCCCTGTGGTTGAGAATTAGAAGCTTGAACCACAGGGGACACAGAGGTAACAGGGGGAAACCGATTTTGGCTGAAGGCTTAAAAGCTCAGAGATCGGCGATGGTTTGCGCATTCTCCGTCGACCACGTACAACTACACCCGCAAGCTTAGAAAGGAACTCTACCAATGCTCGCTGCTGGCAATCCGTTTCCGAATTTTTCGCTTCCCAACCAGGACGGTAAGATCACCAAGCTCTCCGACTTCGCCGGACACTGGCTGGTTGTCTACTTCTATCCGAAAGACGACACGCCCGTCTGCACCATCCAGGGCAAGTCGTTTACGGCAACCCAGGCTGATTTCGACGCTGCCGGGATCAAAGTGATTGGCGTGAGTGCCGACGACGTTGCCTCACACAAGAACTTCTGCAACAAGTTCGCTTTTACCGTCGAGTTGATCTCTGACACCGATTGCAAGCTGATGAAGACCCTCGGCCTCGGCCAGATTGAATGGAAAGGGATGAAGCTCTGGGAGCGAACCACTTTCGTGGTTGATCCCAAGGGCGTGATCCGCAAGGTTTACGAAAAGGTGAACGCTGAAGGCCACGAGAAAGCGCTGCTCGATGACATCGGGGATCTTTCGGCAAAGGCGGCCTGATGGGCGCCCGCAAAGGGCGACGCTGGCAAGGATTTTTCCGCGTGGCAGTCTGACCGCAGCGGCTAAAGACGGACCTTGGAACGAGCTGGTGATCGCAACGCTAAAGCGTTGCGCCACCCAAAATCCGCCACCCCAAAATCCGCACCTGAAATCAGGCCCGCGCGCGTTTTTTTCGCGGGCTGAGACGGGGCAAGCCGCGTCTCTACGATTCAGGCAATTTTGCGGGCCGCGGAGTCTGTCGCTTGGGAAAGAGGCCCGCCAGCGCGGGCACCCGCATTCCACCGCCGTTCTCGCGAATCTATCCCCGCGGCGGGGGTGGGCAAGGATCACCGCGAATCCGTGAGCTGCCCGTCTATTGCAGCGTGGTGGAGCTGGTCAGTCCCTGATAGATGAACAATCCCGCAATGATCAGGATCATGACTCCCGATAAGGCACCGAGCACCTTGACGATGGGTGTGATCTTTCTCATCTTGGCCAGAACTTCTACTTGATCCTTATGCATCTGCGATTCGCTTTCATTGAGGAAGATCGAATCGTCTTCGTGCATGGTGAGGGTACTTTTATAGATCAGGAGAATGATGAGAACCCCGGTCAGAATACCCCACGCGATTAGCAGCCCAAACATAGGAGACATACGCCACCTCGCAGCTTAGATCGAGCCCATCCCCGACGTTGCCATCCTGGGCCCCAGCGCAAACTGTCCTGCCATCCGCTGGCGTTCGGGTACAAGGCCCCTACTGCGCACGATTATAGACCCCTTGGCAAGAGGGGGCAGCGACTTCTTGCCTACCCGCAGCATCTAACGAGTAAATTCGGGAAAAAGTGCCGGCTGGCGAAAAGCCTTGCCGAGCGGGTTATAACGTTTGTTATAATAAGATAGTTAAGGAGATCAAGCAGATGGCGACCACTTCCGCACCCGATGTACAGCCCAAAACCGCACCAGTTCTGACCCCGGCCGCGGTGGCCAAGGTCAAAGAAATCATGGCTTCGCAGACGCCGCTTCCAGCGGGATTGCGGTTGTCCGTAGTCGGCGGCGGTTGCTCCGGCTTTCAATACTCCATGGCGTTCGAGAACGGCGCCGGCATGATGGACAAGGTTTTTGACTTTGACGGCTTGAAGGTTTACGTGGATGCCACTTCCTTGATGTATCTGGGCGGAGCGCGTGTCGATTACGTCGAGACCCTGGAAGGCGCCGGGTTCAAGTTCGAAAATCCGAACGTGAAGAGCACCTGCGGCTGCGGCTCCTCGTTTAACACTTAAGTATCAAGAGTTTCGCAACAAGGGTTTCGCAACAAGGGTTTCACGACAAGGGTTTCGCACAAGGGTTTCACGACAAGCCCCGCTTTCGATGCGGGGCTTTTCTATGGCCGCTTTTCTGCCGGACGAATGTTGCCCGGCGCGCGAAGTCTACTGCTGGGGCGTTGGCGCTGGGGTCTGCGGAGTTTGCGTTTGAGGACCTTGGCTTTGACCGTTGTTTGGCGTTAATCCCTGTCCGAATCCACCTTGCCCAAATCCACCCTGCCCAAATCCACTTTGTCCCGGCGTAGCTCCAGCCAGCCCGGGAGGAGCGGCGCCGCCTAAGTTCGGAGTGGGCGCACCAGGATTCACAGGCCCGGTCAGTGTGCCGCCCCGGTCGGCCGTCGGCAGGTAAACGAAGAGCCAGTCGTTGTAATGGTTCTTGCCGTAGAACTCGCGGATGGTCTTCGCTTTGCTTGTGCTGGCGACCCCAATGATCGGTCCTCCACCGAACGTCTGCCCGTTTGGGCCAGAACTGGAATTTGGATTGGAATTAGAGGATGACGATCCCGATGAAGTTGAATTCCCCGGCGCACTGCCGGAAGACGGATTGCCGGAATCACCATTCAGATTCTGCACGCCGCCCGTCTGTTGAAGACCGCCTTGCATCGCGCCGAACGCTCCCTGTAGGGCCGCGAGTCCACCTTGTCCCTGCAGTCCACCTTGTCCCGGGAGTCCGCCTTGTCCGGGGAGTCCACTCTGCCCGGGCATTTGTCCCAATGCCGACCCGAGGTTCAGGTTGACGTCGGTCTGATGCAGGAATTTGAAATCCTTCTCCTTGCCCGTGGCTCGGTCAATGTTGAGCGGATCTGTATAGCGCTTGCGAATGAAACGGAGGTTGTTGGTGTTCTCCAGTTCCTCGACGCGGTTTGGGTACCGTCCAAACTTTTTGTAGAAGTGCTGGATGGCGCGCATGTATGCCGTACCCCGATGCACCATCTCCTCTTCGCGGTCGCGCTTGATCTGCTGGCCAATCTCGGGAAGCACGGCGAGCATCGCAATCGTGATGAGCGCCAGGGCCAGCATCAGCGTAATCAGCATGTAGCCGCGCTGGGCCATTTGTAATTTGTGATTTGTAATTTGTGATTTCAAACCACGATGCCGCATAACCGCTCCCTCGCCTTTCAGTTACAAATTACCAATTACAAATCAGCTGGCCTCTACCCTGGAGCTCCTTGCGTTAAGGGCAGGCTCTGCCGGTTATTATTCACCATATCTTCCACATCCACCGCCGTCGCCGAGATGTGCAAGACCCGATAACGGCGGTCCACAATGTCGCCCTCGCCGGCGATAAAAATGTCTTCGCCCTGGGACAAGAACACCTTCTTCGTCTCGCCGGGCCGGTTGGCAAAGCCAAAAAACTTGAGGTTGATCGGCGGCGGCGGCGGAATGGGCGGAGGCATGTGAATGCTGGCCTCCTGTTGGTCCGTGACACCGCGGGCCTTGGGCTTCTCGATCTTTGGCACCGATCCGGCGACGAAAATATTTCTTCCGTTGCCCGCGTATTTGATTTCCTCGCTTTGGCTCAGCAGTCTCAGGTCAAGCGTAGGATCCAGCCGGGGCTCAACCACAGGCACCACTCTTCCGGAAGCCGTGCGTCGCGTGGCGGGCTTGGCCGGGGTTGCTCCCGTTGGCACGGGCGCGGGCGCCGCCGATGGCGATGAGGGCCAGAATTCATAGGCCAGCATCCCCACCGCCAGCCCGCCCAATACAGCCAGCGTGATCACTTGCTTCTGGTTTTCGATTCCCAGTTTCACTCAGGCACCCGACCGCAGATAACTGTGTATGGTGATTCCCAGCTTGACCGGTCCCGCGGCTTCGCCCGCCAGCTCCACGCCATCGACCATAAAAAACATCTTCGACCGTTCCAGCGTATTGATGAAGCGCACCAGTTGCAGGTAGTCTCCGGAAAAACCTCCATGGATTTCGACCGGAATTATGCCGAAGTTTTCCGGATCCTCCTGCTTGTAGGTCGCCTGCTGGATCCGGATCCCATTTTCTGCCGCCAGCTTCCCCAGTTCACTGGCCAACTCGGAATCGGTCGCGGCAAAGCGGTCCTTGTAGAACCCGCCGATCTGATCCTTGGCCAGCACGATCTTCGCGTCCATGCCGCGCAGCGGTGCGACTTCGTGGTTCTTCTTCGTCAGTGCGGCTCTGAGTTCGAGGATTTGAAGCCTCCGCGACTCCACCGAACCCACCAGCGGCGAGAACAGAACTGCCACCGCGATCACATCGGCAGCGAGCATCGCTCCAATCGCAATTTTCAACTTGCGCCGCGATTTCCCCAAGTCCGGCATTACTTTCCGCTCCTGTCGGGCGAGTCAGGCACATAGACTGAGGTCACCGAAGCGATTACAGCCGCTCCAGCCTCTCCCTGCGACTCTTGCGTCAGTTGCGCTCCCTGGAAATGCCTCGACCCTTCCATGCGATGGACCAGTTCGACGGCGGCGGCGCGCGTTTCGCAAACCACCCTGATCTCCAGTTCCATCTGGTTCTGATCATTCAATGCCGGATGCAGCGAGACCACATGCAGGCTCGAGGGCATGACCTGTTCCAGTTCCTCGAAAGCGCGGGTCCACGAGAATGCCTTGCGCTGAATCAGTCCATTCAAGAACTGAGACTGATCCCGCGTGCTGCGGTTGACGGCCATATCGAGGTAGGCTTGCGCCTTGGCGCGTTCGTTGTCGCGTTCCACGATCTGCGCCTGCAATTGCGCGATCTCATGGCGATCTCTGCCGGCGTGAATCCAGCCGCGCACCGCCAGGACCAGCAGAAGCGCCGTCAACAGGCCGAGCAGCCCCACTCCCAATCCCCAGCGCGTCCAGAATTCACGGGCATCCTCATACGGCCGGGTCGCGAGATTGATATCAAGACGCATATTAGCTCTCAGCTCTCAGCTCTCGGCTCTCAGCCCTTGGCCTTTCGCTAAGAGCTTAGAGCTGAGAGCTTGGAGCTGCTCTACGAAATTAAAGCTCCTACCACTCCCGCCATGCGCCAGCGCGGAACCGTGCCGGTGGTGGACGCGATCTGGGACGCTCCCACCAGTTCCTCGACTTGCGCGCCAGACTGATTCTTAAGCGCGGGCGCGGCGCCACCTGTTTCCGGCAGTCCCGCCACATACACGCGCGCAATGTTCAAGTTGTAGGTGTCCTGAAAAAACACCACCGAGGGATAGACTTCCTCCGCCAGTTGATCGCCGGTGATGGTTACGCCCCGCAGATTTTCGAGCGTGCGGAACAGCAGCAACTGCTCCTGATCGAGGATCGCGATACTGATGGTGCGCGCGTCAACCTTGACCACGAGCGTTGGCCGTTCCGAGTCCGCGGCTCCCAGGGCCGCCAGCATCGACGGCATCACCATCCCCGGGCTGTAGCCCGCGTCGCGAAACGCCGACTCATACTCCTGGAGAACCGTGTTCAGCACCACCGCCGCCACCGCCCGCACACCTTTACCCGAGGTTTGCGCGTGATACGAGATGCGGGCATCGTTGAGATCAAAAGGCAGCGACTTCTTCAACCGGAAGCGGACCACGGCTTCGGCCTCATCCCGCTTCGAGGGGAGCGTTTCGAAATCCAGCAGCACCACGCGCACCGAGGTATCGGGCAGAATCGCGATCACGTCGCGGGACCGCGCGCCGACGCTCGCGAGCGCGCTTTCAATTGCCTGCCGGATCGCGCTGCCGTCCCGCAGATTCGCTTCCATCAAATCGGGTACTACTGCGCCCGGCGCCAGTTCCCGCGCCGCCGCCATTTCCACCATCCGCCCCGTATCCGCGGCGCGGCCCACCAGGACGCGGTCAGCCGCGATTTCGCAGGCGAGCGTCGGACGGCGACCGTGTTTGGAATTGGAAGTCATCATCTCGTTGGGCTGATCGAAATCACCTCGGACGGTGGAGCGCCGGGCGTCCCCGCCCGGCCGGACCCTTCGACTCCGCTCAGGGCAGGCTCGCGAGACGCCCCTTCCTCCATCGACTCCAAAACTTGATGATATCCCGCACTTTCATGAAGAGAATAGTTACCTATGGGGATGCCGGGACTAGACTAGCAGATAATAACTAGCCTTTGGCGATCAGCCTCTGCTACCCAGCCTCAGCGCATGGTTTCGATAAAGGTGACCTTGTTGATCTCCTTCAGAGTGGTGACTCCGCCGCGCACTTTGTCCAGCGCCGATTCGCGCAGGAAGCGCATGCCCTCTTCGCGGGCAGCTTTCCGTATCTCCGAGGTCGGTCTCCGCTCCAGAATCATCTCGCGAATACGGTCGGTCAAATCCAGAAGTTCATGAATTGCCGTCCGGCCGCGGAACCCCGTCCCCGCGCACTCGATGCAACCCTGCCCCTCGTACAAAGGAACCTCGGACCACACTTTCGGGTCCAGACCGCTGGCCTCGAGCACGTCGTTTGGATAATGCACGGCTGTCCGGCAGGCATCGCAAATGACTCGCACCAGCCGCTGCGCCAGAATACAGTTCAGCGCCGAGACGAAGTTGTAAGGCTCGACGCCCATGTTCAGGAAGCGCCCGAGCACGTCGACCACGTTGTTGGCGTGGACGGTGGTGAACACGAGGTGCCCCGTCAGGGCCGATTGGATGGCGATCTGGGCGGTTTCGTTGTCGCGAATTTCGCCCACCATGATCTTGTCCGGGTCATGACGCAGGATGGAACGCAGGCCGCGGGCGAAGGTCAGGCCCTTTTTTTCGTTGACCGGAATCTGGGTGATGCCGCGTATTTGATACTCGACCGGGTCTTCAATGGTGATGATCTTGTCTTCGTCGGTCTTGATCTCGTTGACGGCGGCGTAGAGCGTCGTGGTTTTGCCGCTGCCCGTCGGCCCCGTGACCAGCACCATGCCGTAGGGTTCCTTGATGTAGCGGCGAAAGCGGCGCAGGTCGTCATCGTCGAACCCGACCACGTCGAGCGTGAGCTTCTTGAACTTCTCGCTCATCGACTCTTTGTCGAGCACGCGGAGCACGGCGTCTTCGCCGTGGATCGAGGGCATGATGGAAACGCGGAAGTCGATGGCGCGGCCGCTGTACTTCACCCGAAAGCGGCCGTCCTGGGGCACACGCCGCTCGGAAATATCGAGTTCGCTCATGACCTTGATGCGCGAAATGATGGTCGAGTGGTGCTCTTTGCCGATGGGCGGCATGGCGTTGGTCAGCACGCCGTCGATTCGGAACTTGATGCACACCGAATCGTCCCGCGTCTCCACGTGAATGTCGCTCGCCCGCCGCTGCAACGCCGTGAAAATCGTGGTATCGACCAGGCGAATGATCGGGCTCATGTCGGTGCCCGCGGTCGCCGTCAACTTGTCGATGGAGATGGTCTCGTCGTTGCCGGCTTCGTCCTCGCGGATCACGTCGAGCGTGAATCCCTCGCTCGCGTCTTCCAGCACGCGCTTGGACTGCTCGGTTTTCTGCAGGATGTCGGAGATCTGCTTCAGGGTCGAAACTTTGGTGACGATGCGCTTGCCGAGCAACAGGCTGATCTCGTCGATCATCATCAACTGGCTGGGATCGGCAATGGCAATCGCCAGGCGCCCGTCGGGCGTCTCGTCGAGCGGCACGAACTTATAGCGGAACATCAGGTGCACCGGGATCTTCTCGAACAGATCGTGGTGCAGTTGAAAATCGCTGAGATCGATGAATTCGCAGCGATAGCGCCGCGCGATATCGCGCGCGCGTGCCAGTTCGTCGGGAACCGATGCCGGTTCCGGCACCAGCTTTCCGCCATTCGTACCGCTGCTTACCACTACTGTTTTCTTGTCCGCCATTCCTATTCCAGTTTACAGCCTCGCTGGTGTAGTAGCGGGGCTCTGCCCCGCAAACGGGGCGAAGCCCCGTCACCACACGAGTTCTCTATTCAGTAACTGCCTCAGTGCACGTTCGCTCCCAAGGTAAAGATCGGCATATACAAAGAGATCAGGATCCCGCCAACAAAGACCGCCATGATGATCAGGATCAGCGGTTCAATCAGCGCCATGGCTGCGCTCAGAGCCGTCTGCACGTCCTCTTCGTAAAACTCGGCCACCGAACCGAGCATTGCCGGCAGCGCGCCGGTCGATTCGCCGACCTCCAGCATTTCCACTGCGAGATCGGGAAACATCTTCTGAGCCTCCAGGCTATGCGCCAGGCTTTGTCCTTCTTTCACCAGCTCCGCTGCGGCGTTGATCCCGTTTACCATCTGCCGGCTGCTCATCGATTCGCCGGCCGTTTCCATGGCCGGCACCAAAGGCAAGCCGCCCTGCAGCAGCGTGGCCAGAATGCGCGAGAAATTCGCCACCTGATATTTCAGCCGGATTTCCCCGACCAGCGGCAGCGAGAGCAAGAACCGGTCAATGCGTTCGGCCCCGCGATCGCTCTGCTTCCACCGTAATATCAGAACGACTGCCACCGCCCCTACCAACAACACCAGCCAGCCATATTTCTGCGCGTTCAAACCGAGCGACAGCATGAACACCGTGATCGCCGGCAGCTCCGCTCCCAGGTTGTTGAACAGGTCGGCGAACTTTGGCACCACGTAGGTGATTAGAAAAACCAGCATCACCGTCACCACCGAAACCAGCAGCGCCGGATACACCAGTGACACCAGAAGCTTCTTACGGAAGGTCTGCACCATCCGCTGATACGTGATGTAGCGGCTCAGAACTTCTTCCATGTTGCCGCTCTTCTCCCCCGCCATCAGCGTGGTCGTGTACATTTTTGGAAACACCTGCTGGGCGGCGAAGGCATCGGACAGCAACTCGCCGCCTTTTACCCGCTCCCGTACGTTGCCCAGCAACTGCAGCAGATTCTTGTCCCGCTGCCGCTTGATCAAAAGATCCAGCGCCGTCAGGATCGGCAGTCCCGCCTTGATCAGGGTCAGAAACTGCTGGTTGAAGATCAGAAACACAGACTGTCGCAGCTTGCCGCCGCGCCGCCCGAACTGGCCGCCACCCGTGCTGAGGATGGTCCGGGGCTTGACCCAGTACACCAGGTATCCCTGCTGCGTGAACCGGTCGTGGACCTCGGCCTCGGAATACCCGTGCTCCACCTGTTGCCGCAGATGGCCCTGTTCGTCGGCGACTTTGACCAGGAATTGTGCCATTCGCTATCGTCCCTTCCGAGTTCTTGGTTCGGCAGGGTTGAGCGTCTCACACCAAGTGTAACATTCTGTTCCCAAAGCCCTTACCGCAACCTGTCCATGCGTGTGGTACGCAAGTAACCGCATGCAACGCCGGCTGACTAGCCAGATAGCATCCCCGGCTGGACGGGCGAGGCGCCCGTCGCCCCATCGTTCTGGCTACGGCGTTAACTCTCCTTCCACTGTCTCCACCCCCGGGGGAGGGCTGAACTGAAACCGGCTGTCGCTCAACTCCAGATTCTCTTTCCAGCCCGCAAAGCGAAACTCCGTCGTGGCCCCGTCTGCTTCCATCAATACAATGCGGACAATCTGGTCGGAGGGAGTGATCTCCAGTTGTACCTCGCTGACTTGGCCCGCCATGCCCTGCGAAACGATGCTCTGCGGAACCCCGCGCAAAAGGGTGTTAGCGGGGTCCAGGGGGGATTGATCCACAACCTTGGAAAGTCCTTGTAATTCATTCTCCAGCTTGGTCTTACCGAGCAAGAATGCCACCGGGGAGCGCGCGTCGTCGAGCTTCCGCAGTGCCGTCTTCCTGAGTTGCCGTTCTGCCGGCAGGTAGAACCACACTTCCTGGCCGTCGCTGATAAACAGCTTCTCTGTCGGGGAACGGTATTCCCATCGCATCTTGCGCGGCTTTTTCAGCCACAAGGTGCCCGATTCCACACGCTCCGGGCCATCGCCCCGATAGATCTCAGTGAAGTCCGATTGCAGGCTGCGCAGGTGGTTGTAGTGATCATCGACCGCGCGGGCGAGTTGATGGATGTCCTCAGCTTGCGCGGGGATCGTGATCGCCACGAATAGCAGCCAACAAGAAAAGAACCTGAAATTCAACGTTGGTTTACCTTACCCCCATTCTACTTCCGTGCCTTCTTGCCTGCTGTTAATCGCAGATGAATGTTCACCGAGTTTCTTGCGGCTGTCGCCGGCCAGTCGTCCGGTACACCGAATACTGCAGCGTTCCACCCGCTTTCTCCAAGAAGCCCGAGGCGTCGAACGCTCCTTCCAGCAAAGGATTGTGATAGACCACCCATACTGGGCGCGGAGCTCGTTTCAGCGACTTCTCCAGCCGCTGCAGAAAGTCGGATAATGCGCGCTCCGGGAGTGGGTTGAAAAGGTAAAGCACCAAGGGCTCCTCCGGGAGTTCGAACTCGCGCGCGTCCGCAAGCACCGCCTCGATCTGCTTGCACTGCTGTGTTGCGGAATGGTATTCGTGAATATTTTCCTCCGCCGCGCGATGCAGTTCGGCGATCAACTCCACTCCCACAATCCTCCGGAACGGATGCTCCGACGCCATCAGCAGCGTCCGTCCCTTGCCGGAGCCGAGATCGACGAAGGTGAATCGATCGAACTCGAGGGGCAGGCTGGCCATCATCTCCCGAAACAGAGCCGGGTCGGTCGGCTGATACGGGGAATGAAACAATCCCAGCAGCCGCGCCCGCCAGCCCACCGTTCCGGTGGTGGTGTTGACGCGATGCTCCCAGTCGTACTCCATGTCGCCATAGCGCTGCCGCCGACGCTCGGGCGTCGATTCGCTCACAAAGGTCCACAGAGTCCGGATCAGCAGGGAGGCCGCGCTCAAGGCCCCGGTCTCGCGCGCCTGCTCGCGCCACCAACGTCGGAAAGCGCTCCAGAATGGTTGCGGGAAATCTGCGGACACGGGAGAATGCTAACAAATGCAGAACCCGCTATTAGCTGTTAGCCTTTGGCCTTTTAGCTAGAAGCTAAGAGCTAAAAGCCATCAGCGCTTCTCACTTTTTGATTACGGCTGAGTCTGGTGCAGCGGTTGCGGCGGCGCTGCGCCCGGCGGAAGGCCCTTGGTGATGAAGAAAAGGCTCTCGGGATCCTGCACTTCGATCCGCCCATCCGGCGTCAACCTGTACGGTCGTCCCTTCGGATCGGCAGGCGCCCCATGGATAAACCCCGCGCGCTCCAGATCGCCCATGCTGGCCGGTAATCGTCCAGTTTGTTCACGGTACTTTTCGACCGCCTGTTCCAGCCGCGTTACGTCCTCATCCGCCTGTAGAGCGAGCAAATGTAGGACCGCATTTTCGCGGATCTGCGCGTCTTTGGTGCTCTCATAAGTCGTACGCCACAACATGCGCGCCGTGTCAAATTCGCCCGCATGCTGCGCCATCCGCGCCGCCAGGATGGGCATGTATTCACTAGTCACCGGAAGCTTTGCTCCCTGCGCGAAAGCATCCGCCGCCTTGGCGTAGTCCTTGAACTCGGTGTAGTACAGAAATCCCAGGTTGTAGTAGAGCCGCCACTGGTCGGGATTGTGCTCGATTCCGTACTTCGTCAGGAAGAGCGCGGACCCGGGCAATCCCGCGCCGTTGGGTGGTTTTGGAGCCAGGAAGTTGGCTCCGAACTGATACGCTGGCAACAGCTTCGGATCCAGTTCCGTGGTGACTTCGAGCAGCGGCGCCAGCAAGCGGAAATCGCTGGAACCATTGTGATGCCGTTCCCCGAAATACTGCACCGCGCGCGTCCAGTAAATGTCGGCCAGCAGGCCGGTGTAGCCGAGGCTCATGCGCCGCAGTGCCGTGGAAGAGCGCACGTAAAGCGCTTCCTGCGTCACCGATGCCCGAGGCGTGCGGTCGATGGTATGGAGCGTGGCGATTGCGCCCGCCATGGAAAACGCCAGCACCGCGGCCGCCACCAGGTTCGCCCGCCGCGTGGCCGTCATTTCAGATTCCGGCGCTGGAAGATCAACACCGCTCCCGAAATGGCCATCGCCGAATACAGCAGCGCGTAAACGCTGTTGTAGAGAATCAGCCGCCCGGGTACAGGGTCGCCGTGCGCCACCTGGCTGATCACGTTCAAAGCGGAAAAATTCGGCACCAGATAGGCGACGGCGGTCGCGATCCATCCCCCGACACCCGGCGTGATTCGGGCAAAGCCGCGCAGATCCTCCGCCAGGCTTCCGATCACGAACAGCGCGAAGGTGAAGACCGCCGACATAAGCGGCGTCGAAAAGGACGAGAAAAACAGCGCCAGCGCGCACA
>JBEKWX010000069.1:0-12416 GCA_049512675.1 Terriglobales bacterium
AAGATCCAGGGAACGGGCACCATCGGCAATGGCGGCTTGGCCGTGATCAACGGAGCCGCCGGAATCATCAACGCGAATGCCGCAGGGGCCACGCTTCTGGTTAACTCATCCGGCGGACTTACGAATCAGGGGCTATTGGAATCGACGGGAACCGGCACCTTGCAGCTGAGCACGCCAGTCAATAATTCCGGCGAGATCGTGCCGGATGGCTCGCCGAACCCGGGAACGATTTCGATCAGCAGCAACTTAACGCAAACATCGTCGGGCGCGGAAGGCGTCTTCATCGGCGGACTAACGGCGGGCACACAATACTCTCAGCTCAATGTTTCAGGAACTGCCAACTTGAGCGGAGCGCTCGACATCGGATTCATCAACGGCTTCACGCCCGCATCCGGCAATCAGTTCACGGTGCTCACGGCGGGTTCCATCACGGGGACGTTTTCCTCAATCAACTCCGCGGCACTGCCGGCCGGTGTCATTTGGACACTCACTTACAACCCCACATCTGTGGTGTTGACAGCGGCGTCTGGCACCTCGACGTCGCAAACGCTGACAATCACAGAATTAGGAACCGGCAGCGGCAGCGTGACGGACAATCTGGGGCAGATTAACTGCGTCGACACCGGCGGCGCCGTGACGGGAACCTGTTCGGCCAGTTATTTGACCGGAACGAATCTGATACTGACAGCCAATCCGAGTACGGGCACTACCTTCAACGGTTGGAGCACGTGCCCTGGAACAGGCGCGTGCTCCGTCACCATGAACACCAGCCAATCCGTGACAGCAACGTTCAATCCCTCCGGTGAGACGACGTTTGCACTGACCCTAAAGGAGCTGGGAACGGGCGCTGGCACTGTAACAGACAATAGCTCGCCGACGCCGTTGATCAACTGCAGTGAGGCCGGCGGGAGCGTGACGCCGGGAAGCACGTGTTCGGCAAGTTATGCGAGCGGAACACCGGTCACTCTAACGGCAGCCGCGACTTCACCTTCCACTTTCGCAGGCTGGGGCGGCGAGTGCTCTGGAACGAGCACGACGTGCACTGTGACGATGAACTCGGCGCAAAACGTTACCGCGAATTTTGTCACGCCTCCCACTCCCGTCACTTTTACGATTCCTGTGGGCACGAATGTGACGGCGATGGCCACGTACGCCTGCCCGGACAATCCCAACCCCACTCCGGCAAATCCTTGCACGGACCCGAATGGGTATGCGGTGCAGTTGACGATCCCCCAGGTAACGTCGTCCTTTTCCCTCAGCGTTGTTGCTACCGAATTTCAGGCGGACGGGCTTTGCCCGCCGGGCGGAAACGGGCAGAGCAGCGATTCCGATTGCCGGTTCGCGGACTTCTTCAATTACGGGACCGACCCCAATGGCAACACCGTCGTGCCACTTTGCTGGCCCTATGCCAACGGGAATTGCGTTCACTACGATGTGTACTCGGGAACGCCGGGGACGGAGCCACCCACGGGCTCCTATAGCGGCCCGCTTTACTGGCAAGTTTCATTCAACAACGGCAGCTTTGTCCCGGGGGCGTATTGGACGGGCAGCACTGCGCGCGTGCTCGACAATCCGGACGTCAATGAGTTTCCTGGTGTGCCGTACGGCACCAATTGCAGCACCGCTATGGAGATAGGGACGCCCCCGACGCAATACTCGCCTACGGTTTATTGCCAGTTCGATCAAGACATCACGACGTTCTTCAGCCCGATAGAAGGGGTGGATGCGACGATCGGCGGCAAGACCCCACAAGCCAATGATGTGGTGGTGGCGTTCCTACCGACCTCCACGGGGACTGAACCTGTCCAGACGCCTCCCTCGAAGAGTGCTCCGGCCATCGCTGGCAGTTGCGTCAATGGATGCGTACCCATCGGCAGCGTGTCCAACAACGCTACCATCACGTTTACCGAGGGCACGGGAGGAACATTCGCGGTCACGGCGACAGGTTACCCGACACCAACTCTGACTGGATCGGGTACGTTGCCGGTCGGACTGACGTTCAACCCGACAACCGGGTTGGTCAGCGGCACGCCCGCAGACGGCACCTTCGGCAACTACCCCATCACCTTCACTGCCGCCAACGGTGTGCTGCCCAATGCCACGCTGAGCTACACGTTGACGGTGAACCCAGCGGGGACGCTGACCATCACCGCCAGCAGTCCCTCTATGACTTATGGCGGGACCGTGCCCGCCATCACCGCCAGCTACAGCGGGTTTGTGAACGGGGACAGCTCCGCGAGCCTGACCACCCAGCCAACCTGCTCGATTACGGGGAACCCCACGAAGGTGGGCACCTACACCACTACCTGCTCAGGAGCGGCGGATGCGAACTACAGCGCGATCAGCTATGTGAATGGCACGTTGACGGTGAACCCGGCGGCGCTGACCATCACCGCCAGCAGTCCCACGATAACCTATGGGACCACGCCGGTCATCACCCCCATCTACAGCGGGTTTGTGAATGGGGACTCGGCCTCGAGCCTGACCACGCAGCCAACCTGCTCGACCACAGCGACCAGCACGAGCCCGCCGGGCACCTATCCCAGCTCCTGCTCGGGAGCGGCGGATGCGAACTACACGATTACCTATGTGAGCGGTACGGTCACGGTGACGGCGACGGCGAGCGCCTTAGAAATTTCGCCAGCCAGCGTGAACTTCGGCACGTTGTATCTGTGGCAGATCGCCGCCCAGTTTGTCACTCTGACCAACGAGGGGACTACGCCGATCACGATTTCGAGCATCAAGATCACGGCGCCCGGCAATGCCCTCGGTGACTATGGCGACATCAGCAGCTGTGCTCCATTTATTTCGGCCATGCCGGACAAATTGCCTGCGGGGAAGAGCTGTACGATTGCCGTGGGCCTGTTGGCCGCTATGAAGATCTTCAGTCCAACGGCCTCGACCGCCACTCTCACCATTACTGACAGCGCTGCTGGCAGTCCGCACCAGGTGCCGCTGACGGCCCAGGTGATCGACCCGCAGGCGACGCTCAGCACGTACTCTCTGAATTTCGGCACACAGAAGGAGCACACCTCAAGCACAAAGACGGTGAAGCTGACCAACACTGGCCTTACACCGCTAAGTCTCTCGAGCATCGCCATCAGCGGCAACTTCACACTCTCGAGCGGAACCACGTGCGCCAGCGGCATGATGAATCCGTCGGCAAGCTGCATCCTTAACGTCACTTTTGCACCGGAATCGAAGGGCTCGTTCAGGGGCAAGGTGACTATCACCGACAATGCCTTCTTCAGCCCGCAAGTGATCACTCTCGCGGGCACAGGAGACTGATATAAATGGAGGGCGCACTGCGCTGAGTTTTGACAGTGGCGGCCACAGGCTCCTGTGGTGTGCGGGCGTCGGGAGCTTGCGAAGGCATCATTGAAGTGCCGATGAGAATCTTCACCGAAAACGAGCCGCTGAATGGCCCAGGAGGAGACTTCCCCGAAAGTTGCGAGGACGGCAGGGCGATGACGTCGAGGTGCTCGACGGGCTCTTCGCCGCTGTCATTTGAGGCCCAGAGACTCTGATGCCAAGTGAATACTATTCGGACTGGTACAAGGCTAGTCGCTTGGTAGAGAATGCGTCTATGGCTGGACGTCGCGGAAGGTAATATGGCGGCGAACATCATGGAATGCCCACAGTGCCATTCCGATAATCTTCCCACGGCAGCTCGTTGCGTCAAGTGCGACACTCCTTTCGATATTGACGCGACGATCATGGCAGCGGCAACGTCCGCGATTTCGATCAGCGACGCTGAAACCCGTGCGCAAGGTTCGTCGGTCCCTTCCAATCCGGCTGCAGCGGGCGGGTTTACCCTTTCCCCAGGTAGAATCCTCGGAACCCGATATGAGATCGTCCACTTGCTCGGTCAAGGTGGGATGGGTGCGGTTTATAAGGCGAGAGACCGGGAACTGGACCGCATGATTGCCTTGAAAGTAATTCGCCCCGAGATGGCCATCCATCCGGAGGTTCTCCATCGGTTCAAGCAGGAACTGATCCTGGCCCGCAAGATCACGCACAGGAATGTAATACGCATTTTTGATCTGGGCGAAGCCGATGGCATCAAGTTCATCACTATGGAATACATCGAGGGGCGGGATTTAGCGTCCCTGATGGCTGAAAAGGGCAAACTGAGCTTTGAGGAAACCGCCCGGATTGTCGAGCAAGTGTGCCTCGCACTTGAAGCTGCGCACGCTGAAGGCGTCGTGCACCGTGACCTGAAACCCCAGAACATCATGCTGGACAAGCAGGGCAAAACTGCCGTGATGGATTTCGGCATCGCTCGTTCCGTTGAATCGGGCGGAATGACGCAAACCGGAATGCTCATAGGCACGCCGGACTACATGTCTCCCGAGCAGGTGATGGGCGAGCACGTTGATGCTCGCTCTGATCTTTTCACGCTGGGCGTAATTCTTTACGAGCTGCTTACTGGTTCCATACCATACAAGGCCGATTCAACTCAGGCCGCAATGTTTAAACGTACGCGGGAGGTTCCGCGACCGCCAGCCGAAGCTGATCCAACCATTCCGCGATTTCTGAGCGACGTCACGGTGAAGTGTCTGCAAATTGATCCGGCGCTGCGATATCAGTCCGCGCGCGAGATCTTGCAGGATTTGGAAGCTTGGCGCGGCGGAGCGACGCATGGCCGTCCGATCTCCATCGCGCGGCGACCCCCCGCGCCTTCAGCTTCTAGGAAAAAATGGATAGTCGCTGGAGCTGCCGTGGTCGCATTGGCGACCGCAGGATTTGTGCTCCGTGAGCGATTCTCATCGCATTGGGAGCAAGGTGCATCTGCCCCTGCGGTCTCGCTGGCGATTCTGCCTTTCCGCAACGCATCCGGAAACCCGGGTCTCGACTGGCTCGGATCGAGCGTGGCGGAAACGCTGAGTACAGATGTCGGGCAGTCGGCACACCTCAGTATTGTCTCTGCCGAGCGCGTGAGCCAAATTCTGCGCGACTTGCGGATCTCGCCCGACACGTCGCTCGATTCTGCCACGCTACAGCGGCTCGCTGAATTCAGCAACGCCGACAACGTTGTCTGGGGGCGGTATACCCGATTCGGAGACCAAATTCGCATTGACGCGACGATCCAGGACATGAAACGCAAACACACCACTACCCTGGCTGAGTCCGCGACCGAAACCAATATTCTTACTGCCATCGACCGCCTTGCCGGCGACATCCGTTCGAACCTGGCCCTTTCACGCAGCACCATCAAAGAACTCCAGGGACAGTCCTTCAAACCCTCAACTAATTCTCTTCCGGCCATGCGCGATTACGACGACGGGCTGCAGCTCGCGCGTCGTGGAAATTCCCTCGATGCGGCCAAGCGATTCGAGGCCGCCACCAAAGAGGACCCCCAATTCGCGCTGGCTTACTCGCAGCTCGCGAAAACCTACGCCAGCCTTGGCCATGACAACGATGCGGAGCGCGCTTCTCGGAGGGCAGTTGAGTTGAGCGACCAGCTTCCCCCGCCGGAAAAGTATCTGATTCAGGCAAGCCACGAACAGATCCAGCGGGATTATCCGAAAGCAATCGAAGCCTACGAAAATCTCGCGAAAGCCGCGCCCGATAATGCTGATGTACTCTTTGAACTCGCTGGGCTCTATGAGAAATCGGGTGCGTACGACAAGGCCCGAGAGGAGTACACGAAGGTGCTGACGCTCGATCCGAAGCGCATGGACGCTCTACTGGCGATCGGACGGGTCGAGGTTGATAGTGGCAACCCACAGAAAGGTCTCGAATACTTGACCCGCGCCCAGCCCCTGGCAGTCGAATTCGGTAACGACGAAGAAACGTCCAAGATTCTTCAGGCGATGGGCGCGGCCTATGCCGGTCTAAACAAAAACGAAGACGCTCTTCGCAATTTTCGGGAGTCGCTCGAAATCAAGCGCAAGCTGGGACTAAAGACGGGCATCGCCATGAGCCTGAAAGACATGGCAGACTCGGAAGATCTTCTGGGCAAGCCGGACCAAGCGCTCAACGACTACAGAGAGGCACTCGCTTTGTACCAGGAATTGGGCGACAAAGCGGGAACCGGCGACGTCCTGAACGACCTTGCTGAGTTTTATGTCGATCATGGCCAATATGACGAGGGGTTAACATTGTTCAAGAAGTCGCTCCAGGCGGAAATCGACGTCGGAAACCAGAGCATCCAGGCATTAGTTTTAAGCAACATCGGCAACGCGTACTTTTTCAAGGCCGATTACCAGAACGCGCGCACCTATTTCGAGCAAGCCCTGCAACTTCGCGAAAAACTCAAGGTCCCGAGTGCTATTGCCGACGCTCTTCACAATCTGGCTGAGACATCGAGCAAAATGGGCCAGTATGACCAGGCGGTGGAGCAATATTTGCGCGCGCTGGATTTGCGGCGCAGCACCGGAGATAAGCGTGGCGCGGCCATCGAGTCCTCCAGCTTAGGCAATTTGTTCAGTTATCAGGGCCGCTACGGCGCCGCTCTGAGCGCAGAAGAAGACGCCCTCAAGACATTCCGGGAACTGCAGGAGCGAGGCTTCTGGCTGGCAGAAATTCTCGGCTACTTCGGCAACGCCCTGGCACAGGTCGGTCGAAGCGACGACGCGCAAAAGAGTCTTGACGAGGCAATGAATGTGGCCCGCGAGCTGAAGAATCAAGCCACCACTGCCGAAATTCAGGGCTACCAAGGCGACAATGCCTTCTATCGTGGAGACTACCAAGCCGCCGCTACCCTTTACGATGAGGCGCTGAAGACGGCATCCCACGCCAGCGGTTTGGATTTGATTCTGGTCTCAAGGTTCAATGTCGCAAAAGTTGCGGTCAGGCAGGGTCGTTTTCAATCGGCCGCAAGCTTACTCAGCAAACTGTCAGCAGATGCGGACAGCATGGGATTGAAGTATGTATCGGTGGAATGTTCGATTTACCACGCAGAAGCTCTCATGAACCTCAAGAGCTACGAGCCAGCAAGAAAAGAGCTGGAGAGCGCCCTCAGTACGAGCGAAAAGCTCGGGCTCAGGGCGTTGCTGGCCCAAAGCCATTACTTGCTGGCCCGTGATCTGGAACTCTCTGGCAAAGCGGCTGACGCCCCGGAACACTATACGCAAGCGCGCAAGATTCTCGATGAGATTCAAAAGGATGCGAAGACCGACAGCATCGTGAAACGAAGCGACCTCCGCCCAATCTACGCTCACTCTGTCAGCTAGTTCTCACGAAAGCCCTGTCAAGGGCGGAGTACGCCGCGTCCCCATCGCAAAGGCGGTAGAAGATTCTGGGCGCCTGGTTAAATCGCCGAGCTCAAAGGCATGATCGCGCAAGCCATGAAGCCGCATCAAGAAGAATGATCCGACTGGCGAAAGTACCCGGTGTGGGAGTGGATTCGGCCGAGCAGGTGATCTCGGAAGTGGGGTGCAGGCCAGCACGTTGCCTCGGCGGCAAGGATGTCGTTATTTAAGAAACGGTATTTTTTCGCTATTAAACTGATTTAATATAGTGGTCTCCGCGCCAGGAGAAAACATGCTGCATGCCAGCCCCCGCCTTTCGGCCCAGTTTCGCCTCGCTTCAGTCGCTGCCATCTTACTCGCACTGCTTGCGTGCA
Source organism: Terriglobales bacterium (assembly GCA_049512675.1). Taxonomy (GTDB): domain Bacteria; phylum Acidobacteriota; class Terriglobia; order Terriglobales; family Acidobacteriaceae; genus Acidiflorens. Next base: position 7,571 of record JBEKWX010000069.1, read on the forward strand.
CCCGCCCCGCTCGGGCGCAGTCTGCTTATGTGCGGGTCAATCAAGTTGGCTACGAGGTTAGCGAGACGCCTTTTCGTGCGTACCTGATGTTGAGGGCGCCGGCAAGCGGAGTTAGATTCAAGGTGGTCAATTCAAAGGGCGTCACGGCGTTTTCAGGCCATGCTGGCGCTTTGTTGGGCACGTGGAGCCATAGCAAAACCGTGACCTACGATGTGTACGCTCTGGACTTCATTGTTCCGGGAGGCAACCTCTACACAATTTCGGTATCCGGGCCAGTGGCAGCGGTTTCGCCGCGTTTTGCGGTGGATGGTGCGGATTCGCTCTATTCCGGATTACTCTTGAACACTTTGTTCTTTTATGAAACGCAACGCGATGGAGCCAACTTTGTCCCAAACGCGCTGCGCACGGAACCCGGACACCTGAACGACAAGAGTGCGCAGGTTTACGAAACGCCTCCCCTGGATAGCAACGACTTTATCGATAACCTGCCGCCGATACCGCCGTTGATATCAGCGAAGCTCCCGAACATCGATGCCGCCGGTGGTTGGTGGGACGCCGGCGACTACATGAAATACGTCGAAACGGTCAGCTATACCGCAGCGCTGATGCAGATCGGGATTCGCGATTTTCCGAACCAAATGGGCGCGTACGCTCAAGTGAACCCTCCCTTACCGCCCGGGTCTGTATCTTATGCGGGCAGCAGCGGTTTAGGAGCCCCGGCGTCATCCGACTTCACCGACGAAGCGAAGTTCGGGGTCAACTGGCTGATGAAGATGTGGAACGACGAAACACAAACCCTCTACTACCAAGTGGACAACAGTCAAGACTGGGATTATTACGGTGAAGGGGATCCCAGTTCGGCCACGGGCAACTGTGGTGGAACGTATCAGACGCCCTATTGCCTGATCACCGAGTACGACATCTGGACCCTGCCCCAGGCAGCCGATAACTTCGAGCAACCCGGGGACCCGCGACCGTGCGATCCGTACACGACGTTCTTTATTTGCCATCGCCCGGTGTATGTGGCAGGCACCGCAGGTTCACTCATGAGCCCAAATCTGGCGGGCCGTTTGGCGGCGGACTTTGCACTGTGCTATCAGCTCAACCGTGCCACGGACACTTCTCTTGCGAATCAGTGCCTCAAGAATGCTGAGGACATCTTTGCGCTTGCGAATACTTCGTATCCGGACCCTGCGCCCACGGTGGATTCGGGCACGTGCGCGACTTGCCTGCTGACCATTACTCCATTTGACGGCTATCCCGAAAACGTCTGGGAAGATGACATGGAACTCGGTGCAACCGAACTCTATTTCGCGCTGCAATCCGCCGCAGGAGCTCAAGACCTGCCGGCCGGACTGCTGCACACAAATCCTATGGACTACCTGCGGCAGGCGGCGCAGTTTGCCAGCGGTTACATCACGAACATCTACGATGCCGGCTACACAGACACACTAAATCTGTACGACGTAAGCGGCCTGGCACATTTCGAACTGTACAGGGCGCTGCAAATGGCAGGGAATCCGGGAAGCTTAGCGGTTTCGCAATCGGGCATTCGTAAACAATTGCTGCGGCAAGTTGGTGATGCGATCACCCAATCCGGCAACGATCCCTGGGGCTTCGGTTATCAATGGAGTTACGGCGATACCACTTCGCATGGTGCCGGTCTGTCGGTGATGGCCAGCGAGGCGCATTACCTTACGCAGTCCAAGAACTACGACACCTATGCGCAGAGATGGCTGGCCAATATTTTGGGCGCGAATGCCTGGGGCTCGTCGTTTATCGTGGGCGACGGTAGCACGTTTCCGAATTGCATCCAGCACCAGGTGGCGAATCTTGCGGGCGCGCTGGATGGGACTTCCGGAGGCACGCCGGTGCTTTGGGGTGCGGCTGCCGAGGGTCCAGCCGGCTATGCCACTTCGGGAGTGGTCGATGGCATGATTCTATGCCCGGCAAACGGAGCGGACACGTTCAAGAAATTCAATGGAAACGCTGGCGCCTATGATGCGTCGCAACGGGCGGTGTATCGGGACAACATGCAGTCTTACAGCACCACCGAGTCGGGGATCGACCTCACGGCGACATCGTTCATGATGTGGTCCTGGAGATTGGCCCAGCACCCTAGCTTCTGAAACAACTCCAGCGCTTTTGTGGCGGCAGTCTGGTCTTGCCCTGTTGCCAAATGTTCAATCTCCTTCATGGCTGTAATCCTTATACACCCCGCAGCATATGATGATGTCACCCACCTTCTGGATGTAAGTCGTCTTATGCTCTTGTCTATTTGTTTCCGGGTTAAGATACACATAATCGACCCATCCGGCACCCTTTGAGTTCGCCTTTTCCACTATCTCCTTGCGAAACAGCTTCCCTTCAGCGTCCGGAACGGCGATCAAATTTTGCCCGATCAGTGCCGGATTTTTAGGGTGAGCAAGCATAACGCCCTGAAGATCGTACGCGAATACATAAAGTTCGCCCTTGTCAAACATCCCCTTGGGCATGCTGATCTCTGCAAGCGCCTTCTCCTTTCCCTGATACTTCACATACGCGGCCGCTCTCTTCACCAGGGCCTTTGCATCGTCTCTATCGGCAGCGTACGACGGAAATGCGAATGAGAACAATCCAATCACTATTAAGATTGCTATGGCTTTTGTCATGGCTCTGTCCCTTCACTTTTTTCCAATTTGCCAACGACTGAGATAACCGTGGTTTCATTATTCGGAATATGGTGACTTCCAGTTTTACGCATCGAGCTTGCACCGGCTGACGCGTCAGGCTGCCGGGATGCCCTCCAGAATCGCTTCAGGTTCTTCGGCCTCCGCTTCACTTTCTCTGTTTAGCACACGCGACATCTTGTTGCTGTCGAGTTCACGCTCCCAGCGGGAAACCACCATTGTTGCCACACCATTGCCAACCAAGTTGGTCAGGGCGCGCGCCTCGGACATGAAGCGGTCCACGCCGAGAATCAGAGCCAGGCCAGCCACCGGAATGGTGGGTACGGCGGCAAAAGTGGCCGCCAGGGTGATAAAGCCGCTGCCGGTAACGCCGGCCGCCCCCTTGGATGACAGCAGCAGCACACCGAGAATGGTAAGTGTCTGGATCAGGGTAAGCCGGGTATTAGTAGCCTGGGCCACAAAGACGGCCGCCATGGTCAGGTAGATAGAGGTGCCGTCAAGGTTGAAAGAGTAGCCGGTCGGGATTACCAGACCTACCACCGACTTGCTGCAGCCCAGATTCTCCAGTTTGGCCATCATGCGGGGCAGAACCGACTCCGAGGAAGAGGTTCCCAGCACGATCAGCAACTCCTCCTTGATGTACTTGATAAACTTCAAGATGCTGAAGCCGCACAGTTTGGCAATAGAACCCAGGACGATGAAGACGAACAGCAGGCAGGTAAGGTAGAAGCTGACCATCAGCATGCCCAGCTTACCCAGGGAACTGAGGCCGAATTTTCCGATCGTAAAAGCCATAGCGCCAAAGGCGCCGATGGGTGCAGCCTTCATGATAATTCCCACGACGCCGAACAGCACATGTGCAACCTCGTCAATCAGGTTGAAGACTACCTTGCCGCGCGAACCGAGCATGGAGAGAGCAAAACCAAACAGGACGGAAAAGAACAAAACCTGCAAAATATCGCCCTTGGCAAAGGCATCCACTACAGTGTTGGGAATGATACTTATCATGAAGTCAAGCGTGCCATGCGACTGTGCCTTGGCCGTGAAGGTCTCCAACGCTTTCGTGTCCAGCTTGGAGACATCGGCATTCATGCCCGCACCCGGCCGGATCACGCTGACCACCAGCAGGCCGATCGCCAGGGCCAGAGTCGAGACGATCTCAAAATAGAGCAGCGCCTTGACGCCAACCCGGCCTACTTTCTTCATGTCCTCCATGCCGGCGATACCGGTTACAACGGTACAGAAGATGATCGGAGCGATGATCATCTTGATCAGCTTGATGAAGCCGTCGCCCAGCGGCTTCATGTCCGTGGCGGTATCGGGGTAGAAGCGCCCGAGCAGAACACCCAAGGCGATCGCCATCAATACCTGGAAGTACAAATGATGATAGATTTTCTTCCCTTTCATACCTATCCTCCACGTCATTGCTATGATTCAGAACTTGTACAATTCCTTTCAGCACATTTCAACGAATAAGTTCGTTCGTAAGCCTTGGACTAACACACCTGTCCCACCGGCTTCTAGGCCTCGGGCATTTTCAGAGGGCCCAATGCCTCCAACATAGGCGATTCTTCGTATTTACCTCGATAGCAGGGAAAGTCAATCGGTGTGTCGCGAAATGACTTTAGGATTTGACCCAGTCTGAGAGTGCCCGACCGTCTCACCTCTCGAACTCGATTGAGATCTATCGTAAAAGGAATGTGTTCCCCCACTTCACCCGACTGATGGATGATTTCACCTTCCGGGCCGACGACTATGGATCGTCCATTGCCGAGTTGACCGGCATTGTTTACATCAACGAAATAGCACTGGTTCGTGATGGCACTCGCTTGGGCAATGATCAGTTCTTGTGCCCGATCAATGGTTCCTGTCATGGTCGGATGAATGATGATCTCAGCGCCTTTCCAGACCAGCGCGCGAGTCGTCTCTGGAACCCACCCGTCATAGCAGATTGAAACTCCAAAACGACCAACCTCCGGAACGTCGAACACGACAAAGTCAGTTCCCGATTTCACTCCCTTTTCATAGGGCAGGAAGGGATACATCTTGCGGTACCGCGCGACGACTTCACCTTCGGGATTGATGACCGGCGTGGTGTTGAATATATTTCCTCCAACCAGTTCATAAAGTGATCCCGGAATCAGCCATACATTATTTTTCTTGGCCAAAGCTTGATA